>JACPUD010000020.1 GCA_016192435.1 Rhodocyclales bacterium
AGGGTCTCGGCCAGATAGTCGAGGATCACGCCGGACTGCGACCAGATGCGGCCGCGATGTTCGAGCAGCGGCACTTCGCCCATGACGTTGAGCGCGCGGTATTCCGGGGTTTTCGTCGCGCCGTGGAAGAAATCGACGAAGTGCGGCTCCCAGTCGGCGCCCGACAGCGCCAGCATCAGCGCCGGCTTGTAGGCGTTGCCCGACTGGGCGAAACAATGCAGCGTGTATTCGGCCATGGGTTCGCTTTCAGCGACGGGACAGAAAAGCCCACGAGTTATCTTCGGCTATCCCGTGCAATCTCTGGTCACGTGTCCAGAGTCTTGTGGAATGAATGGCAGCAGCAGCCAGCAAATGCGCATCGACGTAGCCGATACCCTTGCCGCTCAGACTGCGTTGCCCAATGAAATAGATAACTTCATCATCGGTTGCGGCCGATAGACGAGGCAATGCACGTAGCAGGTCAAGCACGCCACTACGCTTGCGCATGCCGCCCAGGGCCAGTTCGCCAATGACAAAGTTGTGCGTTGCAACCTCGCCGGCCAGCAACTTTTCAGCTAACAGCGGATCGCCGTTACGCAGGTAATCCACCCAGATCGAGGTGTCGACGAGTATCACTTGGTCTTTTCGCGACGGCGCGGCACAGCCTGCAAAGCCGGCTCGCTGCCGCCAAGACGCGCCAGACGCGCTGCGCTTTCACGCTGGATCAAGGCTGTCAGTGCCTCGCGCAGCAGCACGCTGCGCTCGCTGACGCCACTTAGCATCTGGGCTTGGGCAAGCAGGGCTTCATCGAGGGTTACAGTAGTTCGCATGACGTTCTCCAAGTATCAACCTGCATCCAATATAGCATCAGTTGATTACAGTATTTGATGCATCACATTGACAAGGAGCGGCCGATGACCAGGCGCTGGATGTCCGAGGCACCTTCGTAAATCTGGCAGACGCGCACGTCGCGGTAGATGCGCTCGACCGGAAAATCGCTGACGTAGCCGTAGCCGCCGTGGATCTGGATCGCGTCGGAACAGACCTTCTCGGCCATCTCGGAAGCGAACAGCTTGGCCATCGAAGCCTCCTTCAAACAGGGCCGGCCGGCGTCACGCAGCGCTGCGGCGTGATGCACCATCTGCCGCGCCACTTCGATCTGGGTCGCCATGTCGGCCAGCCGAAAGTTCACCGCCTGGTGTTCGAAGAGCGGCTTGCCGAAGCTCTCGCGTTCATGCGAGTAGTGCAGCGCGGCCTCGAAGGCCGCGCGCGCCATGCCCACCGCCTGCGCCGAAATGCCGATGCGGCCGCCTTCGAGATTGGACAGGGCGATGCGGTAGCCCTGGCCTTCGCCGCCGAGCAGATTTTCAGCGGGAATGCGGCAGTTCTCGAACAGGATCTGCGCCGTATCCGAGGCGTGCTGGCCGAGCTTTTCCTCGACCCGGGCAACGATGTAACCGGGCGTGTCGGCGGGCACGATGAAGGCCGAGATGCCCTTCTTGCCCGCGCCCGGATCGGTGACGGCGAAGACCACCGCGACCTGCGCGTTCTTGCCGGTGGTGATGAACTGCTTGACGCCGTTGAGCACCCAATGGTCGCCGTCACGAACTGCCTTGGTGCGGATCGCCGCGGCATCCGACCCCACATGCGGCTCGGTCAGGCAGAAGCAGCCCAGCCATTCGCCCGTCGCGAGCTTCTTCAGGTATTTCTCCTTCTGCGCGTCGCTGCCGAATGCATTGATCGGGCCGCAGACCACCGAGTTCTGCACGCTGATGATGGTTGATATCGCGCCGTCGCCGGCGGCAATTTCCTCCAGTGCCAGGGCCAGCGAAACGTAGTCGAGACCCGCGCCGCCCCATTCCTCCGGCACCACCATGCCGCAGACGCCGAGTTCGCCGAGCTGCCTCAGTTCTTCGCGCGGAAAGTGGCAAGTGCGGTCCCATTCGGCGGCCTTCGGCGCGAGTTGCTCGCGCGAAAAACCGCGCAGCATGTCACGGATCTGTTCCTGTTCCGGGCTCAGTACCATCTCAGTTGCTCCACCGTGCTTTGCGCGCTTCGAGAGGCATGAAACGCCGTGTTCTTGGGCTGAGGGCGGCGGGCGCTGAGGGTGACATGAGCGGCGCAGAGCACCCCAGTGGCCCGTTCGCGCAAAAGACTCCAAGTTGCATTTCAGTAGTCCTTGTATGACTTGCTGCCGGGTATCGGCTCGCCCGAGTCGCGCAGGCGCACGGCCTCCTTGTAACCCTGTTCCTCGGCGTAATGCTTGAACCACTGGCCTTCCGGCGAGTGGCGCGTGATGCCGTCGAACAGCGTGGCGATCATCTGGGTGTTGGCCAGGCCCATGTTGTCGTAGGCCTGGTTGATCATGAGCTTCTGCATCATGAGTTGGTTCTTCGGCACGCTGGCCATGCGCTTGGCCAGCTTGAGCACCGCGTCTTCGAGTTCGGCCTCGGGCACGGCGTCGATCACCAGGCCCCACTCCTTCGCGGTCCTGCCGTCGATGGTGTCGCCGGTCAGCAGCATGCGCTTGGCCTTTTCGGCGCCGAGGCGATAGACCCACATCGCTGTGGTCGGGCAGCCCCAGACGCGTGCCGGCATGTAGCCGATCTTGGCGTCCTCCGCCATCACGACGAGGTCGCAGCACAGCGCGATGTCGCTGCCGCCGGCCACCGCAAAGCCCTGCACCTTGCAGATGGTCGGCTTGTGGCTGCGCCAGAGACTGAAGAAGTCGTCGGTGAAACCTTTCATGGCGCGGTAATCGACCATCGGGTCCCAGGGCATGGATTGCGTGCAGGGCGTGTCGGCGTCGGCTTCGGCGAAATCCTTGAGGTCGTAGCCGGAACAGAAGGCGCGCCCGGCACCCTGCAGGATGATGACGTGGATGTCATCGTCGGCATTGGCGCGATCGACGGCGATCCTTATCTCGCGCGGCATCGCCGGGACGATGGCGTTGAGCCGCTCGGGACGGTTCAGGGTGATGCGCGCGATGCGCCCCTCGGTCGTGTAAGTGAGGGTCTGCTGGGTCATGGCTTATTACGCCAGTTCGATGCCGACCGCGGTGGCTTCGCCGCCGCCGATGCAGAGGCTGGCGACGCCGCGCTGCTTGCCGTATTGCTTCAGCGCGCCGATCAGGGTGACGATGACCCGCGCGCCGGAGGCACCGATCGGATGGCCCAGCGCGCAGGCGCCGCCATGCACGTTGACCTTGTCGTGCGGCAGTTCGAGGTCGTGCATCGCGGCCATGGTGACGACGGCGAAGGCTTCGTTGATTTCCCAGAGATCGACGCTGTCTACGCTCCAGCCGTTCTTCGCCAGCAGCTTCTTCATGGCGCCGACCGGCGCCGTGGTGAACAGTCCTGGCTCCTGGGCGAAGGTGGAATGGCCGACGATGGTGGCGATCGGCTTCAATCCCAATTTGGCGGCGGTCGAGGCGCGCATCATGACCAGTGCAGCGGCGCCGTCGGAAATCGACGAGGAATTGGCGGCCGTGACCGTGCCGTCCTTGCGGAAGGCCGACTTCAGCGTCGGGATTTTTTCGAGCTGGGCCTTGAAGGGCTGCTCGTCCTTGTCGATGACCACATCGCCCTTTCTGCCGGACACCGTGACCGGCGCGATTTCCCAGGCGAAGCTGCCGTCGGTATTGGCCTGCTTGGCGCGCGTGGTCGAAGCGACGGCGAAGGCGTCCTGCGCCTCGCGGGAGAACTTGTACGTCCCTGCGCAGTCCTCGGCGAAGGTGCCCATCAAGCGCCCCTTGTCATAGGCGTCTTCGAGGCCGTCGAGGAACATGTGGTCCTTGACCTCGCCGTGGCCCAGGCGATAACCGCCGCGCGCCTTGGGCAGCAGGTAGGGCGCGTTGCTCATCGATTCCATGCCGCCGGCGACCATCACGTCGACGCTGCCGGCGACGAGCATGTCGTGGGCGTACATCGCTGCGCGCATGCCCGAGCCGCACATCTTGTTCACCGTGGTGCAGCCTGCGGCGAGTGGCAGGCCGGCGCCGAGCGAGGCCTGGCGCGCCGGGGCCTGGCCCTGGCCGGCGGGCAGCACGCAGCCCATGATGACCTCATCGACCTGCGCGGGCTGCAGTCCGGCACGCTCGACGGCGGCCTTGATCGCGACGCTGCCGAGCTGGGCGCAGGCCAGCGCGGCGAAGTCGCCCATGAAGCCGCCCATGGGGGTGCGGGCGGCGGAAACGATAACGATGGGGTCGGACATGGCAATTCCTTCAGATCAGGGTTGAAAGCGCAACGGCGTAGCGGCCGGGGAGCTGGTCAGCGGCACTGACGGTGATGTCGAGATCGCGCATCAGGCCGTCCTTGAGACCGTAGATCCAGCCGTGGATGGTCAGGGGCTGGCCGCGCTGCCAGGCGTCCTGCACGACATAGGTCTGGCAGACGTTGGCGACCTGTTCCAGCACATTGAGTTCGCACAGCCGGTCGTGTCGTGCCTCCGGCGGCAGGGTGTCGATTTCGCGCAGATGCTTGGCGCGCACGTCGCGCACGTGGCGCAGCCAGATGTCGACCAGCCCGACGCGTGCGCCGTCGAGCGCGGCCTTGACGCCGCCACAACCGTAATGGCCGACCACCATGATGTGCCTGACCTTGAGCACGTCGACGGCGAACTGGATCACCGACAGGCAGTTGAGATCGGTATGCACCACGACGTTGGCGACATTGCGATGGACGAAGACCTCGCCCGGCAGCAGGCCGACGATTTCGTTGGCCGGCACCCGCGAGTCCGAGCAGCCGATCCAGAGCAACTCGGGCGTCTGCAGGTGCGAGAGCTTCTCGAAATAGCCCGGATCGACCTCGCGCATCTTGTTCGACCAGGCGCGATTGAAGTCGAACAGGTGGTGCAGCGTGCGGTTGTTGAGCGCATCCTCGGACCAGTTCTCGAGGTCGAGGGCGAGAAACTGCGTTCCTTCCACGGCTGTCTGGTAATAGGCGGGGGCCTCGTCGAAGCCCAGTTCGCGGTAGAGCTTGACGGCGATGCGCATCGCCGGCAGCGTATCGAGCAGCATCTTGCGATAGCCGATCTGGCGCGCAGCACGGATGGCCGCCAGCGCCAGGTCACGCCCGACGCCAAGGCCGCGGAATTCCGGATCGACATACAGCCGCTTGAGTTCGCAGACGCCCTCCGCCAGGGGCCGGATACCGACGCAGCCGGCGCCGCGTTTGCCACCGTTCTCGTCGACCTCGGCGTAGAACAATCGACCCTCGGGCGCCGCATAGCGCCCCGGCAGATTGGCCATTTCCTCGTCGAAATTCTGGAAACTCAGGTCGACGCCGAGCCAGCCCGCGTAATTGCGGAAGAACTGGCGCACCTGTTCCAGTTCGGCGACATGCTCGGCGCCGAGCACGCGTATCGCCGCGCCGTCAGCACCAACTTTCACCGCGTCGCTCATGATTTCCAGGGCAGCTCGTAGGCGATCACCAGCTCGCGCGCCTTGTCGGCGGCCGCCTTGGGCAGGTGGCAGCTCTTGCGCGTCTGGGTGTCGAGATGGATGCCGGTCAGCAGCGTGACGGCCGACACCGTGTCGGTATCCGCATTGCGCATTTCGTGGAAAAAGATGATCTTCTTGTCGGTGACGTCGACCACGCCGGTGCGTATGGCCACGGTGTCGCCGGCATGCAGCTCGCGCTGGTAGCTGATGCGCTGGTCGATCGCCGCCATGCCGCGATGGTGCTCGCGCAGGAAAGCCGCACTCATGCCGAGGTGGGACATCAGGTTCCAGGTGGCCTCGTCGAACTTGCCGACGTACCACATGACATTCATGTGGTTCATGTGGTCGCAGTGCCACGGATAGACCGTGCCGCGGTAGGTGTCGAGCAGGGACGCACTCCCCCCACCCCCCTCGCCATGCGAGGGGGTGACGGCGGTTCGCCGCTGCGCGGCTCCGGGTTTTGAACGTGCCGCGCTTGAGGCGGCTCGGCGCGCATCAGACATTGAAGATCAGGCAGGTGGTGGTCGCGTGCGCATAGAGCTTGCCGTCGGCATCGACCAGCTTGCCCTCGGCGGTGCCGATCTGCTTGCCGGCGTGGATCACCCGGCCCTCGGCGCGCACCGGGCCGACGCGGTCGGTGAGCGCCCGGATGTAATTCACCTTGAGCTCGATCGTGGTGTAGCCCTGCCCGGCCTCGAGCGTGGTCTGAATCGCGCAGGCAACGCAGGAGTCGAGCAGCGTCGCATGGTAGCCGCCATGCACCGAACCGATCGGGTTGTAATGGCGGTGCTGTGGCGTGCCCTGGAACACCACGTGGCCCTTCTCCGCCTGGACCAGGTAGAAACCCAGCGTGTCGCTGATCGGCGGCCGCGGCAGTTCGCCGGCGATCATCTTCTGGAACAGTTCCAGTCCCGAGCACTCGCGCAGGTTTTCCAGCGTCAGCATGCCCTGGCCTTTCGACCGCGCCAGGACGTCGGCTTCGAGCTTCAGCCATTCCTCTCGTTTGACGGCGCTCATCACATGGTCTCGTTGTAGAGTTCGCGGCCGATCAGCATGCGGCGAATTTCCGAAGTGCCGGCGCCGATTTCATAGAGCTTGGCGTCGCGCCAGAGGCGACCCGTCGGATATTCGTTGGTATAACCGACGCCGCCCAGGGCCTGGATCGCCTCGCCGGCCATCCAGGTGGCCTTTTCCGCGGAATAGAGAATGGCGCCAGCGGCGTCCTTGCGCAGCGTCCTTGCGTGGTCGCCGCGGTCGCAGGCCTTGCCCAGCGCATAGACGTAGGCGCGCGTGGCCTGCCAGGTCGAATACATGTCGGCCAGCTTGCCCTGCATCAACTGGAACTCGCCGATGCTCTGGCCGAACTGCTTGCGTTCGTGGATGAAGGGCAGCACCACGTCCATGCAGGCAGCCATGATGCCCAGCGGCCCGCCGGAAAGCACGGCGCGCTCGTAATCGAGGCCCGACATCAGCACGCGCGTGCCATTGCCTTCGCCGCCCATGACGTTTTCCACCGGCACTTCGCAGTCGTCGAAGAACAGCGGGTAGGTATTCGAGCCGCGCATGCCGAGCTTGTCGAGATGCTGGCCCTTGCTGAAGCCGGCAAAGCCCTTTTCGACGATGAAGGCCGTCATGCCTTTGGCGCCGCCCTCCGGATTGGTCTTGGCATAGACCACCAGGGTGTCGGCGTCGCCGCCGTTGGTGATCCACATCTTCGAGCCATTCAAGACATATCGGTCGCCCTTGAGGTCGGCGCGCAGCTTCATCGACACCACGTCGGAACCGGCGCCGGGTTCGGACATCGCCAGCGCACCGACGTGCTCGCCCGAAATCAGCTTGGGCAGATACTTCTTGCGCTGCGCATCGTTGCCGTTGCGGCGGATCTGGTTTACGCAGAGATTGGAATGGGCGCCGTAGGAAAGGCCGACCGAGGCCGAGGCGCGCGAAATTTCCTCCATCGCCACCATGTGGGCAAGATAGCCCATGTTGGTGCCGCCGTACTCCTCGCCTGCGGTCATGCCGAGCAGGCCCATGTCGCCGAACTTCTGCCACAGGTCGGCGGGGAACTCATTGACGCGATCGATCTCGGCGGCGCGCGGCAGGATTTCCTTCTGCGCGAAGGCCCAGACGGCGTCGCGCAGCATGTCGATGTCTTGGCCGAGATCAAAGTTGAGTCCGATCACTATGTTTTCTCCTTGGCGTGCATGGTCATGAGGGTTTGCTGCATCGTTGCGCAGTGCGTGGCGCGGCCATTCCTGATCGCATACACCTCGCCGCGCGTGAT
>JACPUD010000044.1 GCA_016192435.1 Rhodocyclales bacterium
CACCGAGGCCGACTACAAGGCGACGGTGAAGAAAGTGGCCGACACGCAGGCGATCATCGACTCCGTGGTGGCCTACATCACCAGCGTGAACTACAAGGACTTCCCGGATGTGGTGGCGATGGTGGAAGACGCCTTCGACCAACTGGGCAAGACCAAGGGCCTGAAGGAGAAGCATGAAGGCTTTGCCGCCAAGAAGGATTGGGAGAACGCCAACCTGTGGGCCGAGCAGATCTGGCAGTACCAGGTCAAGACCGCCGACCTCGGTTTGCGCGCCAAGACCTACCTGGAGCAAAACGGCGCCAAGAAGGTCAAGTGAGCCGGCACCCCGGCGCTGCGCGCCGGGGTGGCTTTCCCCTGATCGGATGAGATAGATCAAAGCAGGTCCGCGGGGGCAGAGTTACTCTGCCCCCGTTTGCTTTTTAGTGGCGGAATCGCATCGACCAATGATTTCGGTCCGTTGAAGTGATGGTGCGCAAGCTATCCCTGATCGTCGGCCCCGCCGCGCTCGCCCTGGCGATTGCGCTGTGGACGGCACTGGCGATTTTTTCCTTGTGGACCCAGCGGCAGCAACTGAATCGCACCGCAACCGCGCTGGCCAAGATCGACGCCATCGCCAATCTGCGCAAGGACATGGCGATCCGCAAGTGGGCCGACACGCTGGGCGGCGTCTATGTCGATGAATCCAAGATACCCAATCCCGAGTCCCTGGACGAGCAGGAGCGCGTGGCGGTGACGCGCAGCACCGGGGAAAACCAGACCCTGGTTTCGATCGCGCCGATCCATATCCTGCTGGCAATCCAGGAGATCAGCCAGAAGACCTATGGCACCAAGGAGCGGCTGACTTCGCTGCAACTGCGCAATCGCGCCAATGCCCCGGACGAGTGGGAAACCAATGCGCTGAAGGCCTTGCAGGGCGGCGCAGAAATGGCCACCGAGTCCATGCCGAAGAAGGCCGGCGGCCACGGCCTGCTGCGCGTGATGATACCGATGAAAATGGACGAAGAGTGCCTGGAATGCCATCGCGATACCCTGGTTCCGGTCGGCGGGCTGCGCGGCGGCGCCAGCATATCGATCGATCTGAATACCTACCGCAGCGCGCAGGAACCCACCTGGCGCACCATCCAGTATTGGCATTTCGGCATCTGGCTGCTCGGGCTGACGACGATCTATGCCTTCTGGTTCGTCGCGCGCCGCCGCACGGTGGAACAGGCCAGGCTGGAAGCCGATCGGCGCGAGAACGAAACGGCTTTCGCCGCCATGGCCGAGGGTGCCGTCATCACCGATGCCGAGGGCCGCATCCTCTGGGTCAATGATGCGTTCTGCGCCATCTACGGCTATTCCCGCGCCGAAGTGATCGGCCAGAATCCGCGCATCCTCAAGTCCGGTCGCCACGATGCGGCTTTTTACAGCGAGTTCTGGCGGCAACTGATCGAGACCGGGCACTGGCGCGGCGAAGTGTGGAACAGGCGCAAGACCGGCGAGATATTTCCCGAGGAACTTTCGATCCAGGCCCTGCGCGGCCCCGACGGCCGGATAGTGCGCTTCATTTCGATTTTTTCCGACATCACCGAGCGCAAGCGCAGCGAAGACGAATTGCGCAAGCAGCGCCAGCAACTGGTGGAATCCGAGACCCGGCTCAGGGAGCTGGCCGAGTTCCTGCAGACCGTGCGCGAGGAGGAACGGGCCCGCATCGCGCGCGAGCTGCACGACGAAATGGGGCAGGCGCTGACGGCGCTGCGCATCGACCTGGGCTGGCTGCGCGGCAAGTGCCAGCCGCTCGGCACGCCCACGGTCGAACGCGTCGGCGCGGCGCTTGGCGTGGTCGAACACAGCATCGTTTCCCTGCGCCGGATTTCCGAGGATTTGCGCCCGGCAATGCTCGATAGCCTGGGCCTGGCAGCCGCCGTCGAGCATCACGCGACCAAGTTCTCGGAGCGCACCGGCATTGCCTGTCGCCTGAGCATGAACCGTGAAGAGTTCGAACTCGACGACCGCCTGGCGACGACGGTATTCCGCATCGTCCAGGAGACCCTGACCAACGTTGCCCGCCATGCCGGCGCCAGCGAAGTTACGGTGCGGATCGACGAAGTCGATGGCGGCATCCGCCTCACCATAGAGGACAACGGCCGCGGCATTTCGGATGCCAAGGACAAGAAGACATTCGGCCTGCTCGGGATGCGCGAGCGCATCGCCATGCTCGGCGGGCGCCTGGAAATCCATAGTCGGCCCGGCAAGGGTACCCGCATTGCCGGCTGGCTGCCCCATCAGAAGGCAACAGCGCCATGATCAGAATACTTATCGTCGATGACCACGCGATTCTGCGTGCGGGACTCAAGCACCTGCTGTCCGAATCCGCCGACATCGTGGTGGCGGGCGAGGCCGGAAACGGCGTCGATGCCTTGGCGTTGGCCCGCGACGGCGCCTGGGATGCGATGGTGCTGGACATGACCATGCCGGGCAAGAGCGGCGTCGAGCTGATCAAGCAGATCAAGGCGGAAAATCCCAGGCTGCCGGTGCTCGTGCTCAGCATGCATGCCGAGGATATCTATGCCGTTCGTGCGCTGCGCGCCGGCGCCTCGGGTTACCTGTGCAAGGACAATGCCGAGACGCAACTGGAGCAGGCCATACGCAAGGTGGCGGCCGGCGGCCTGTACATCAACCCGGCGGTGGCGGAGAAGCTGGCGGTCGAAGTCCTCGGCACCACGGGGACCTCGGCCGAGGTCTTGCCGCACACCCGGCTCTCCGACCGCGAGTACCAGGTGCTGCGCCACATCGCCGCCGGCCTCGGCGTCACCGAAATCGGCAGGCTGCTGAATCTGAGCGTGAAGACGGTAAGCACCCACAAGGCCCATGCCATGAGGAAAATGGGCTTCGCCAACACCTCGGAACTGATCCAGTACGCGCTGCGGCACGATCTGCTGGATCAGAAGGGCGACCAGTTTTCCGTGGGGTAGGAATCGTCCTATGCCTGCAGGGCGGATTCCTATGGGATAAATCATCCGCCGCCGACTTCCGCCGCGGACCTGCGAAGCGGATGATTCGCGCAGTGCGTCAATTCGCCGCAGCGACAGCATGTCGCTCAGCACCGAGGCGGCGGTTGCCAATGGCACTGGGATTCAGACATGAAGGGGAGCAATCGAATGAAATCACATGGCAAACGGACTGCCTCGTGGCTAATCGCGGCGGGGTTGGGGCTTTCGGCGGGTGCGGGGTGGTCGGCGGACAGCCTGCAGGACGTGCTGAAAGCGCGGGGTTTGAGCCAGCAGGATCTGCTGGCGGCGGCGAAGACCTACGTACCGACCGGCAAGCGCGACGAATTCGTCGCCTTCAGCTCGGGCGGGCAATCGGGACAAGTGATCGTCTATGCGATCCCGTCGATGCGCATCCTCAAATACATCGGCGTATTCACG
>JACPUD010000037.1 GCA_016192435.1 Rhodocyclales bacterium
CCGATCTGGTCGAGCGGGCCTTACGCCGCGGCGCGCCGGGCCATGCCTGGTTCAATCGCCTGCGCGGCCTGCTCGGCTGGCTGCTGCTGGTGATTCCTGCGGTGCTTGCGGCGGCCTGGCTCGGCCGCCAGGCCTGGGGCTGGCTGGCCGACGTCGGCTTGCTCTACCTGGCGCTCGGCGCGCGCAGTCTGCAACAGCATGGCGAGCAGGTGGCGACGGATCTGGCGGCCGGCGATCTCGCCGCCGCGCGCAGCCATGTCGGCTGGCTGGTGTCGCGCGACACCTCGGCGTTGGATGAGGAGGGCGTTGCGCGTGCCGCGGTCGAATCTGTACTCGAAAACGGCAACGACGCCGTGTTCGGCACCCTGTTCTGGTTCCTGCTGGCCGGCGGTGCCGGCGCGGTGCTGTACCGGCTGGCCAATACGCTCGATGCGATGTGGGGTTACCGCGACGCGCGGCGCCTGTATTTCGGCTGGGCCGCGGCGCGCAGCGACGACCTGCTGAATCTGGTGCCGGCGCGCCTGACCGCGCTGACCTATGCCCTGCTCGGCAATACGCGCAATGCATGGTCGTGCTGGCGCCGCCAGGCCGCGAGCTGGAGCAGCCCGAATGCCGGCCCGGTGCTGGCGGCCGGCGCCGGCGCGCTGGCGGTGCGCCTGGGCGGCGCGGCGATATATCACGGCAGGCTGGAACAGCGGCCGAAAGTTGGCGCTGGCGACCCGGCGACGGTTGGCCATATCCGCGCCGCACTGGCGCTGGTGCAGCGCGGCCTATGGTTCTGGCTGGCCTGCGCCGGCCTGCTGGCGGCGGTGGCTTCCCATGCTTGAACACGGCGGCCGCCTGCTCGCCGCCGCGGCGCGTTTTGGCATCGCGCCCGGCGACTGGCTCGACTTGTCCACCGGCATCGCGCCCTGCGCCTATCCGGTGCCGCCGATTCCGGCCGCGGCCTGGCAGCGCCTGCCCGAGGACGACGACGGCCTGGCGGCGGCCGCCTGCCGCTATTACGGCGCGCCGCGCGCGCTGCCGCTGCCCGGTTCGCAGGCGGCGATACAGGCGCTGCCGCGCCTGCGGCCGCCCGGCATCGCGCTGGTGACGGAGCCGAGCTATGCCGAATACGCGGCGGCCTGGTCCGCCGCCGGGCACACGGTTCGTCGCTGCGACGCCGCCGCTCTGGCGCAGGCGGCAGCGGGCGCCGATGCGGTGATTCTCGGCAACCCGAACAACCCTACTGGCCAGCGCTTTTCACGCATGGCCCTGCGCGACCTGGCGCGACAACTCGACGCGCGCGGCGGCTGGCTGATCGTCGATGAAGCCTTCGCCGACGCCGAGCAGGAATCCGAATCGCTGGCCGACGTCGCCGGCAGCGAGGGGGTGGGCAACCAAGGGGCGGGCAACCTCGTGGTGTTGCGCTCGCTGGGCAAGTTCTTCGGCCTGGCCGGCGCCCGCGTCGGATTCGCGATTGCCTCTGACGCCATCCTTGCGCCGCTGGCCGAGGCGATCGGGCCCTGGGCGCTTGCGCATCCCTCGCGCCATGCGGCGCGTGCGGCACTGGCCGATGGCGCCTGGCAGGCTGCGCAGCGTGCCCGCCTGCAGTGCGACAGTGCGCGCCTGCAAGGCCTGCTCGCCGCCGCGGGTCTCGGCGAGTCGAGCGGCACCGCGCTGTTCCGCTACCTGCCGCGCGCCGATGCGCGGGACCTGCATGAATTCTTCGCGCGGCAGGGCATCCTGCTGCGCTATTTCGCCCGGCCCGCCGCGCTGCGCATCGGCCTGCCGGGAGTCGAAGCCGACTGGCAGCGCCTGGCGGCCACATTTGAACTTTGGAAGAAACGATGAAGTCATTCAAACTGCGCAGCCTGTCCCTGCTTTGCGCGCTGGCCGTCCTGCCGGCGCGCGCCGAGATCGTCGTCACCGATGTCGGCGGCACTCGCGTCAGGCTCGCGGCGCCGGCAAAGCGCATCGTCAGCCTGGCGCCGCACATCACCGAGCTGGTCTATGCGGCCGGCGCTGGCGAGCGCCTGGTGGGCAATGTCGAGTACGGCGACTTTCCGCCGGCCGCCGCCAGGCTGGCCAAGATCGGCGGCTATTCCCGCCTCGATCTCGAAGCCATCGTCGCGCTCAAGCCCGACCTGGTGCTGGGCTGGCAAAGCGGCAACCTGCCGGCGGCGGTGGCGCGCCTGCGCGCCCTGGGCTTCACGGTGCATCTGTCGCAGTCGAACCGCATCGAGGACATCGCCGGCGAGCTGGAGCAGATCGGCAAGCTGGCCGGTACCGAGGCGGCGGCCAGCGCGGCGGCCGCCGCGTTTCGCCAGCGCTACGCCCGGCTGGCAGCGCGCTACAGCCGGCGACCATCGGTCGACGTCTTCTACCAGATCTGGAAGCAGCCGCTGATGACGATCAATGGCCAGCAGATCATCAGCGACGCGATACGCCTTTGCGGCGGGCGCAACGTCTTCGCCGCGCTGCCGATCCTGGCGCCGACCGTGACCGTCGAGGCCGTGATCGCCGCCAATCCGGAAGTCATCGTCGCCAGCGGCATGGGCGACTCGCGTCCCGAGTGGCTGGACGACTGGCGGCGCTGGACCACCCTGGCCGCGGTGGCCGGGGACAACCTGTACTTCGTGCCGCCGGAACTGATCCAGCGCCACACGCCGCGCATCCTCGACGGCACCGAGCAGCTCTGCGCGCATCTCGAAGCCGCGCGCGCCAAACGCGGCAAGTAGCTTGGAAATTCCGGCCGGCACATAATGCCGCCTGATCGAGCACGCAGCATTTCACAGGAGCCAGCCATGTCGAGTTTTCACTATGCCTTTGCGATATCAGACATCCCGCGCACGCGGGAGTTCTATGTCGGCCAGCTCGGCTGCAGCGAGGGGCGCAGCAGCGAACACTGGATCGACTTCGAGCTGTTCGGCCACCAGCTTTCGGCCCATCTCGGCCAGCCCGGCGGCGCCAGCTGCGAGGGCCTGGTCGATGGCCATGCGGTGCCGATTCCGCACTTCGGCGTGATCCTCGACATCGAGGAATTCTGGTCCTTCGCCGCACGCCTGCGCGCGGCCGGCGTGCGTTTTCTGCTGGAACCGGGCTTGCGCTTCGTCGGCAAGCCTGGCGAACAGGCGACGATGTTCTTCCTCGATCCCGACGGCAATGCGCTGGAATTCAAGGCCTTCGTCCGCGCCGGGGAAGTGTTCGCCAGGCAGTGAAGAGTTGGCGTTGGCGACACGGCGGCAAGGACGCGCCCGGAGGGTGATCAACGGATGCTGACGGTGATGGCCTTCCAGGCCGGGCTCTGCCAGCGATAGAAGCTGCTCAGGTGGTTTGGCCGCTCGGCCCGCTTTTCCACCTCCAGCGTGCTCAGGCGCAGGACCTCGAAGCTTTGCCGCTGGCGGCCTTGCGTCCTGGCTTCGCGCGCGGCGAGCAACTGCCTGCCACCCGGTACCCAGCCGGCGAATTCGACGTAGCCGAGGCCGGGATGGTCGGCGGCCGGCGGCAGGGCGTCGACGCGCCAGCCCTGCGCGTCCTGACGGAACACCCACAGCTCGCGCCAGGTATCGAGCGGCTGCACCGCCAGCGCCAGCGCGGTGCCCTGCGGATTGGGCGCGGCCGAGGCGGCCCACACGATGCCGTAAGTGCAGCGCGTCAGCAGCGGGTTCTTCAAATCGTGCTTGGCATCGACCAGATGCACGCAGGTTTCGCCGGGCTGGCCGGGGCTGAGCGCCACCGAAACCTTGGTCTTCGATTTCGCCGCCGGCGCGCCGGCGGCGGTGGCCCAGCGCGAGGCGCCGACGCGCATCGCGGCGTCATCGTAGGCATAGGCGTCGCTTTCCATGAGTTCGTTCTTGTCGATGCCGGCGAGTTCGTCGAGCGCGCGATTGCCCGCCTCTTGCACCGCGGGTGAGCCGAGTTCCGGGCGCCGCGCGCGCTGGTAGGCGAGGCTGGCCCAGACGCCGGCCTTGCGCAGGCGCAGGCGGTTGTTCAGCACTCCGGGCAGCTTGCCGGTGTCTACGCGCTCGAGCACCTCGGCGCGCCAGTTGTCGCGCTCGAAACGCGCTGCAGGCGTCAGTTCGGGCGCCACGCAGTCGTGGCGGGTCAGCGCCAATGCGGCGGCGGCCTTTTGCGTGTCGGTCGCCGGCAGCGTCAGCACGCGGCGATAGGCGTCGCCGTCATAGCAGAGCCGAATCTGGCCGTCGCGCTCGAAGCTGACCATATTCACGCCGTAGGCGGCGGCGACTTCGAGCTGGGCGGCGATGGTCTGCCCCGCCTTGCCCTGCTGGGCGCCGGAGGCGCGGCGCGCCAGGCGCTCGGCCATGGCGCCCAGTGCGGCGAAGGCCTCGCCGTCGATAGCTTCGGCCGGCGCCGCCTTCAGGTAGGCCGCGGTGTAGGCGATACCGAGCGCCTCCGATCCCGGCGTGTCGCGCAGAAAGCGCAGCACCGCGAGCAGTTCCGGCGCGGCGGCGGGCTGCAGCGACTGGATGCGTACGCTGGGCGCCTTGATGTAGCCGGCGCGTTCGCGGCGATGGTCGTAGACCTGCAGGTAGTCGCCTTTCTCGCCGCGGATTTCGAGGCTGTCGCCGGCCCACAGCTGGGCCTGCTGGGGCGCCGAATCGCGCGGTGCGGCGCGTAGCGCCGTCTGGTCCTGGGTGACGATGGCCAGCGCCGACAGCACCGAAAGCGCGGCAAGTGTGGTGGCGGCAGGCATGATCACTCGCCTCCCTGCTTGCCGGCGCCGAGCAGGTTGGCGCCGATGAAGCCGCCGCTGGTCGAGGGCGGTGCGATGATCACCGAGATCTTGTCGGAAAGTTTGTCGGCCATGGTCTTCTGGATCAGCAGCGGGTGTTTCGTGATCAGCTCGCCGTCGCGCGCCAGTTGTTCGCTGGCGACCTTGCCCAGCCGCTCCTGGCGGTAGCCTTCGGCGTCGGCCAGCTTGCGCCGCGACTCGGCCTCGCCGGTGGCCTCGATCAGGCGCGATTGCGAGCTGGCCTCGGCGGCCTTGACGCGGGTGATCTTGGCCGCTTCGGCTTCGAGTTCGCGCTGCTCGATCTGCTTCTGCTTGAACGGCAGCACATGCTTCATGGCTTCGGCCTGCGCCTTGGCGGCGATGATCTGCTCCTGGCCGGCGGCTTCGGCGGCCTTTTCGCGGCGCACCTTGTCGGCCTGGCCTTCGAGCTCGGTCTGTTTGACCTGCTTGTCCTTGAGTTCCAGCGTGTAGCGCATTTTCTCCGAGGCCAGTTCCTCGGCCAGCAGCCTTTCCATGCCGGCCTTGTAGTCGGCCGGCAGGTCGATCTTGCCGATCATCACGCCCTGCAGCTTGATGCCGTCCTTCGCCAGCAGCGGCTTGAGTTCGCCTTCGATGGCCTGCTGGATCGCCACGCGCTTGGTCGAGAAGATCTCGCGCACCGTGTAGGCGGCCAGCGTCTTGTAGAGCACGCTCTGCGCCGCCGGCTCCACCACCTCGCGGCCGATGTCGGCCGGCAGCGCGCGGGCCATGGCGGCGATGCGGCTGCGGTCGAGCACGTAGCGCACCGAGACGTCCACCCCGATCGAGAGCCCCTCGATGGTCTGGAAGGGTGCCGCGCCGCTGGCGCTCTGGCCGTCGGCCGGGCGGTAGATCTGGTCGCGCAGGGAAATGCGGCGCAGCTCGTGCAGGCCGGGGATGATCAGCACGGCGCCGTCTTCCACCTCGTCGACGACGCCGCTGAAGCGGTTGACGCGCAGGCCGAGTTCGCCGCGGCCGACGCTCTGCAGCGGCGGGTTGGCGACGATGGCATAGGTGCCGATGCCGGCGATGGCCAGCGCGACGATGCCGCGCTGCGAGTCGCGCATGCGGTGCCCGAGGCGCTGGGCGATGGTTTCTACCGAGTCGCGCAGGGTGTTGGCGATGTTGCGGATTTGTTCCGACATGATGGCTTTCTCCAGGTGTTGATCTTCCGGGGGGGGCGGCGGAGGCGGGAAGATCGATCGCCTTCCGTCATGGCTGCCATCGTCGCGGCAAGGCCGTGGAGCAAGCCATGGCGTCGCGGGGCGACTTCGGTAAGCCGCCGGACTGTCCATTCCGCGACGTGAACAAACACTCACGCGCGGGCGCTGCCATGGCCGGCAAAAACGGCGATACTTGGCGCAGACAATCGCGCGGAGCATGAAATGAGCATCAAGGTCGCCGTCATCGAGGACGACATCCCCACCAGCAAGCAGCTCAGGGCCTGGATACTTTCCGCGCGGCCGGGCATCGCGGTGGACGCCTGGTTCAACCGCGACGACGCCGAGGCCGCGATCGCCCGCGAGAACTACGACGTGGTGGTGCTCGACATCGAGCTGGGGCGCGAGCGTCATGCCGGCGTCGCCATCATCAACGCCATCAACAAGGCCGCGCGCGGCACGCCGGTGCTGGTGGTGTCGGCCATGCCGGCCGCCATCTACCGCAGCATCATGAAGGCGCTCGACGCCTGGGACTATTTGCAGAAGACCACCTTCGAGGAGGCCGACTTCATCGACACCTTCCTCGAAATCCTGCGCGCCTCGCGCGACCGCGAGGGCGCCAGGGCGGCTCAGCCTGCCGGCGACGAACTCGCGCTCGATCCCCTGCGGCAGAACACGCCGCTATGGCGCGGCAAGCGCGTGAACCTGCCACTCACCGCCCAGCGCATCCTCGCCGCGCTGTACCAGCGGCGCGGCCAGGTGGTGTCCTACGACGAGCTGTTCCAGGTGGTGAAGAGCGGGCGCAACCGCGACAACATCCGCAAGCACATCAGCACCATCCGCGAAGCCTTCCGCGAACTCGACGAGGACTTCGACCGCATCGAGAACGTGCCGATGCGCGGCTTTAGGTGGTCCGATCCGGCGGTCGGCAAATGATGAAGGCGGCGCTGCAATGGCTGGCTTCGTTCCGCCTGCGCATCCTGTTTCGCACTTCCTTCCTGTTGCTGGCGCTGGCCGTGCTGGCGATGGCGGTGGCCGTGCTGCAGGAGGAAAAGCAGCGCAGCTACGACAGCTACCAGAGCCATGCGGCAAAGACCAAGGAGCAGATCGTCGCCCGCCTGCGCCACCCGGCCGGACAACTGGCGCTGCTCAATCCGCCGCTCGGCGATGCCGCCGCGGCGGCAGGGCGGCCCGTGGTGCGACCGGTGGTTCTGCCGTATTCGGCGATCGATTTCGACGACCAGAGCAAGGTCAGGAATGCCGTCGAAATGGCCGGCTGCCTGGTTCAGTACAAACGCCATGGCAGCCTCTGCGTCGCCATCGGCAACAACCCCTGGGCCGGCGGCTACATCTATGCCGCCGGCACCTTCGCCAGCCATGCCCTGGTGCCGCATGTGATCGGCGACGAGCAACTGGCCGGCGCGCATCGCCTGCGCGTGACGGTGAACCTGCGCGGCCAGACCTATCGCTGGCTGGCGCCGTTCGAGCCTTTGCCGGGCAAGGGCGCGCGCGCCGAGGGCGTGCGCGGCCGCTTCACCGGCTATGTCGAGCGCGAAGGCGACAACTACAAGGGCGCGCGGCCGGTCAGGGAATTCCGCGGCTGGGTCTGGCAGGGCGGCAAGTGCCTCGATGCCGGCGCGGACGATGATGCCGGCGATTGCGCGCGCAAGTCCTTCTTCTCGCTGCGCCTGCCGGTCGATGCGCTGCGCGAGGCGCTGTTCCGCGAGAAAAAGCCGCAATGGCCGCCGCCCGATCTCGACCGGTTCCGCGTCCATGTCGAGGTGCTGGCGCCGGGCCCGGCCACCCCCGGCGCGGCGATTTTCGACAGCGACGAGCCGGGCGCCGTGCCGCCGTTCTCGCTCAACGACCTCGCCGGCCTGCTGCTGCCCGGCGAGACGCTGGCGATCCGCAAGGCCGGCGGCAGCGCCGACGTGGTGCAGTTGAGCGGCACGGAGGATGGCGCGGAGCCGTCCTCGCCGCTGATCACGCGGCTTATCCGCCGGCTGCCGGTGGCGAGCTACGACGCGCCGGTGGAATTCGCCGACGAAATCGCGACGCCGCTGGGCAGCTACCGGGTGCTGCTGAAGGGCGACGCGCGCAGCGTGAACCAGGCGCTGGCGGCGGTCGCCACGCGCGTCTCGTGGTTCGTCGGCGCCATGCTGCTGGCCATCGCGCTGGCATGGCTGGTGATGGAAATCGGCATCGTGCGTCGCATCGCGCGGCTGACGCGGCGCACGCGCGGCCTGTCGCAGACCGTGCACACCGACGGCGGGCTGGAGCGCTTCGATCTGGCCGACCTGCGCGGCGGCGACGAGCTGGGCATCCTCGCCACCGGCCTCGACGACCTGCTGCGGCGCGTGAAGGAAGACGCCGAGCGTGAGCGCATCCGCGCCGGCCAGGAAAAGGACATGTGGCACGCCGTCGGCCACGAGATCATGTCGCCGCTGCAGTCGCTGCTGGCCCTGCACGGCGGCAGCGACGACCCCAGCCACCGCTACATCCAGCGCATGCAGCAGGCGGTGCGTATCCTCTACGGCAGCGCCAGCCCGAGCGAGGCCTTCGAGTCGTCGAGCATCAGCGTGCAGGCGCTCGACCTCGCCGGCTTCCTGAAGAACGTGGCCGACAACGCCGGCATTGCCGATGTGGTCTGCAGCGGTGTCGCCGCGCCGGTCCCGGTGCGCGCCGACGAATATCCGCTGGAAGACGTGTTCGCCCACATCCTGAAGAACGCCGACCGCTACCGTCGGCCCGGCACGACCATCAGCTTGCGCCTCGACAGTTCGGAGACCACCGCGACCGTAATCATCCACAACGTCGGCCCGCGGATTGCCGCAGACTTCATCGAGCGCATCTTCGAGTACGGCGTCTCCGACCAGGCCGAGGCCGGCGCCCACGGCAACCGCGGCCAGGGCCTGTTCGTCGCGCGCACCTACATGGCCAAGATGGGCGGCACCGTCACCGCGCGCAACGAGGACGACGGCGTCAGCTTCGTCCTGACGCTGCAGCGGGCACGCGGCTGAAGCGGGCCGCCGAAAGTTGGCGCTGGCGACACGCCGCGCCGGCGCGGCGCTTGGCTTACTGGGCGGACTATAGGGCGGACTGTAGTCCGCCGGTTTGCGATGGCGTTGTAGGGCGGACTTCAGTCCGCCGGTTTACGTTGGCGGACTGAAGTCCGCCCTACAACGCGATCGTTACCTTGCGCCGCGACTACGAAACGCCATGGCCATTTCGAAGGCGGCGCGGGTGAAGGCCAGCACCGCGGCGAATTCCTGGTCGGAGAGCTTGCGCGCCTCGTCGTCGGCGCGGTAGATATTGGCGAATTCGCGCTCGCGCGCCGACTGGATCAGCAGCTTGCCGACGCCGAGGTTTTCCAGGCTGCGCCACAAGTCCGGATTGGAACTGCGCGTGAACTTCATGACGAAGCCGACCGGGTCGTTGCGCCCGAGCACCGCCGCCAGGCGCAGGATGATTTCGAAGGGGAGCGCGATGCGGCCTTTTTCCCAGGCCTCGATCAGCGTGGGGTCCTTGAGATTGATCGCTGCGCCGACTTCGGCGACGGTCAAACCGGTGGCCTTGCGCAGGCGGCGCAGGGTCGCGCCGCTACGGGTCCATGCGTCGGGTTCGGACAAGCCCGGCAGCAAGGCCTTGAGCAGGTCGCCGGCGGCTTCGATGGTCTTGCCCTTGCCCAGCGCCTTGGCCACTTCGCTCGCGGTGTGGAGGCTTGCTGCGGCGCCCGCTGCGGCGGCGCCGATGTCGAGCACGCGCCCGGTCATCGCGCGCAACTGCTGCACCAGGCCGGTTTCGACCTCCGCGGCCGCCGCCGCGCGCCTGGCGGGTGCCCGCTTTCTGGCAGGTGCCTTGCGCTTGGGCGTGGCGGCGGCAACCATGGCAGGCGGGGCGGGGGGATTTACTTGCCCTGTATCCTTTGGCGCGACTCGTGCCGCTCCTGCGCCTCGATCGAATAGACCGTGGTCGGGCGCGCCAGCAGGCGGCGCAAGCCGATCGGGTCCCCAGTCTCCTCGCAGAAGCCGTAGGAGCCGTTTTCGATGCGCTTCAGCGCCGCATCGACCCGCGGCAGCATTTTGCGTTCGCGGTCGCGGATGCGCAGTTCGATGGAGTTTTCCTCCTCGATGGTGGCGCGGTCGTTGGGGTCGGCCTCTGCCTCGCCGTCGCGCAGATGATCGATGGTCATCGAGGCGTTGTCGATCAGATCCTGGCGCTGCCTGCGCAGCAGGTCACGGAAAAAGGCCAGCTGCTCGGCGTTCATGTAGGAACTGCCGGGCATCGCCAGCAGGGCTTTTTCGCTGAGAGGTTTGGTCATGGTAGCCATGGCTTGTGGTCCTGGGTTTTCTGTTCGGAGGGCGGTGGCAAGTTGGCGGTGCCGCCCGCCTTCAATATACCGCTGGTGGTCGCGCCGGGGGCAATTCCTTTTCCCCGCGGCAAACCGATACTAACCACTTTATCGAAAGACCGGGAGTGGCGGAACGGAATCTCGCGCGGCGCACGCCCCGGGGCGAATTCTGCGCTTGTCGCGGGCACCGTGGAAGCGGGCGATCGCGATTGCACCATCATCAACGATCTGCTTGAGGTGGACGGCTATACCGTCACTGCCGATCAGGCGGAACACCTTGCCGCGTTCAATCGCGGCTCCAGCTTTTCCAACCCGGGAATTCGCATCGCATACGTCACCCGGGATCCGAAGCTGATATGGCTGATGAGGGCCGCGGCGGTGTTTTCGTCCTACAGCGTGCAAGCCTTTCCGACGCTTGACGCGGCGCGGGAGTGGGCCGGCAAGGGATGCTGACGGCGCGGGCGGCGACTGAGGCGCTTGCTGCCAATTGCGGCGGGCGCAATCGCGATGCCGCCGATTGCAGCCTTCATCTCGATCCCGCAGCGCGAGGAAATGCCGTAGCGGGCGTTTGTCCGGCCGGTCAGGCCAGAAACAGCCGCGCGCTCGCTGTCGGGTTGGACGGGAAATACAAATGCATGTAAGAGGCGGTGAGGCGGCCGCTGCGGTAGATCGCTTCGCCGTCACGGCCGTCGGGGGTGCGGGCGTGCAGCAGCGGGGCGAGGGCGGTTTCGCTGCGCGAGTGGTGGAAGGTATGACCGCGCAAGCGGCCTTCCGGCAGTTCGGCCTGCTGCAGGCCGAGGGCGGCGAGGCGCGCCTGCATGCGCGTGGCGCCGGGCAGCAGGCCGGCCATGGCGTGGCGGGCGCCGTGCAGGTCGATGAGCTGCTCGAACAGGCACATCATGCCGCCGCATTCGGCGAGCAGCGCCTTGCCGGCGGCGACGTGGGCGCGCAGCTGCGGCCACAGCCCGCCTGCGCCCAGGCGCGCGGCATGCAGTTCGGGATAGCCGCCCGGCAGCCAGACGGCATCGCAGGCGGGCAGCGCGTCGCCGGCCAGCGGCGAGAAAAAGGCGAGTGCCGCGCCGAGTTCGCCCAGGGTGTCGAGATTGGCCGGATAGATGAAGCCGAAGGCGGCGTCGCGCGCGATGGCGATGGTCTTGCCGGCGAGCAGGGGTTCAAGAGTTGGCGCTGGCGGCACGGCGAAGTCGACGCTGGGCGGCAGGTCGGCCGCCGCGCTGGCCGCGATGTGGCCGGCAAGCAGGTCGAGGCGCTGTTCCAGGTCGGCGATCTCGGCGGCCTGCAGCAGGCCGAGGTGGCGCTCGGGCAGCGCCGCGCCGGCGTCGCCCGGCAGCGCGCCGAACCAGCCCATACCGGGCGGCAGGCTGGCCTTGAGCAGCTCCGCGTGATGGGCGCTGCCGACCCGGTTGGCGAGCACGCCGGCGAAAGGCAGGCCCGGGCGGTAGCTGGCTAGGCCGTGGGCCACCGCGCCGAAGGTCTGGGCCATGGCCGCGGCGTCGATCAGGCCCAGCACCGGGATGCCGAAACGGCAGGCGATGTCGGCCGCCGAGGGACTGCCGTCGTAGAGGCCCATGACGCCCTCGACCAGGATCAGGTCGGCCGTCGCCGCGGCAGCGGCGAGACGCCGCGTCGCATCGTCTGCGCCGCACATGCCGAGGTCGAGGTTGTACACGGGCGCGCCGCTGGCGACGGCAAGTACCTGCGGATCGAGAAAATCCGGACCGCACTTGAAGACGCGCACGCGGCGACCCTGCCTGACATGGTGCCGCGCCAGCGCCGCGGTCACCGTGGTCTTGCCCTGGCCGGAGGCCGCTGCGGCAATCAACAGGGCTGGGCAGCCCGGCATTAAAACTCCATGCCCGGCATGGCTTTGACGCCATCCTTGAAGGCGTGCTTGACCATGGCCATTTCGGTCACGGTGTCGGCGGCGGCGATCAGGCTTTCGGGCGCGCCGCGGCCGGTGACAATCACGTGTTGCCGCGGCGGGCGGGCGGCGAAGGCCGCCAGCACCGGTTCGAGTGCCAGCCACTGGTACTTGAAGGCATAGGTCATTTCGTCGAGTACGACGAGGCCTACGCCTGGGTCCGACAGATAGCCGGCGGCGAGTTCCCAGGCCGCGCGCGCGGCGGCGGCATCGCGGCCGGGGTCCTGGGTTTCCCAGGTGAAGCCCTCGCCCATGACGTGCCAGCGCATACCCGGCAGCTTGCCCAGCACGGCTTCCTCGCCGGTGTCGCTGCGGCTCTTGACGAACTGCACCACAGCGACCTTCAAGCCGTGGCCCAGCGCACGCGCGGCGACGCCGAAGGCGGCGGAGGACTTGCCCTTGCCGTTGCCGGTGTTGACCAGCAGCACGCCGCGCTCGGTGTCGGCGGCGGCGACCTGCTGGTCGATGATGTCCTTCTTGCGCTGCATGCGTGCGACATGGCGTGCGTCGCGTTGCGGGTCATTGCTCATGGGCGGATTCTCACAAGGGGAGGAAACAGCGCTGGCCGTCGGCTTCGACCATGCGCAGGGGATGCTGATAGAGCGCCGAGAGGCGCTCGGCGGTGAGCATCGCGGCGGCGCTGCCGGATTCGACGCGGCCGTCGCCATGCACCAGCAGGGCGCGGTCGCAATAGCGCGCGGCGAGCCCCGGATCGTGCATGACCATCACCAGCGCGGTGCCGGTTTCCTGCGCGGTGCGCGAGAGCAATTGCAGCGCGGCGATCTGGTGGTTGAGGTCGAGGTGCGACAGCGGTTCGTCGAGCAGCGCCAGGCGCGGCTGCTGGGTCAGCAGGGTGGCGATCGCCAGGCGTTGCCGCTCGCCGCCGGACAGGGTCTGCACGTCGCGCGCGGCGAAGCCGGCGAGGTCGACGGCCGCCAGTGCGGCGCGCGCGATGCGGGCGTCGGCGGCGCTTTCCCAGGCCCAGCGTTTGAGCCAGGGATGGCGGCCGATCAGCGCGGTCTCCAGCACGCTGGCGGGGAAGGCGTCGACCTGCTGCTGTAGCAGCACGCCGCGCAGTTGCGCGACAAGGCGCGGCGGCGTCTGCGCCAGTTCGGCGCCGCACAGGTCGATGTGGCCGGCCGCAGGCGGACGCAGCCCGGCCAGGGTATGCAGCAGCGTGGTCTTGCCGGCGCCGTTGCGGCCGAGTATGGCCAGGCGTTCGCCGGCGCCGAGTTCCAGGTCGAGCGCGCGCACCACGGTGCGGCCGCCGACGGCGACCGCGAGACCGCGCACCGTGAGCAGGCTGTTCATGTCGCGCTGCCCTTGGTCTGGCGCGACAGCAGATAGAGGAATACCGGCACGCCGAGCAGGGCGGTGAGCACGCCGACCGGCAGTTGCTGCGGTGCGACCACGGTGCGCGCCAGGGTGTCGGCGATCACCAGCAGCGAACCCCCGGCCAGCGTGGCGGCCGGCAGCAGCACGCGCTGGTCGTTGCCGACCGCCAGGCGCACCAGATGCGGCACCACCAGGCCGACGAAGCCGACGCTGCCGGCGGTGGTCACGGCGACCGCGGTCAAGAGCGACGCCAGCACATACACGGCGCCGCGCAGGCCGCGCACCTGAACGCCGAGGGTGCGCGCGATCAGGTCGCCGCGCGCCAGCAGGTTGAGGTCGCGCGACAGCGGCAGGGCCGCCGCCAGGCCCAGCGCCAGCACCAGCAGCGCCGGCCAGGGCGTGCCGGCGTGCGACAGGTCGCCCATCAGCCAGAACAGCATGCTGCGCAACTGGTGCTCGGGCGCCACCGAGAGGATCAGCGCCACCACGGCGCTGCAGCCGGCGGCGACGATGACCCCGGTCAGCAGCAGGCGGGTCTGGGTCCAGCTGCCGTCGCCGCGTGCCAGGCCGAACACCAGCAGCATCGCGGCGAAGGCGCCGGCGAAGGCCAGCAGATTGATCCAGGCCAGCGCCAGGCCGGCCAGCATCGCGAGCAGCGCACCGACCGCGGCGCCGCCCGAGATGCCGAGCACATAGGGATCGGCCAGGGGATTGCGCAACAGCACCTGCATCAGCGCACCGGCCAGCGCCAGCAGGCCGCCGCAGGCGAAGGCCGCCAGCGCGCGCGGCAGGCGCAGGCCGCTCACCACCGCACCGGCGGTATCCTGCCCGGCCCCCGTCAGGGCGCCCCAGACCGCGCCCGGCGCCACCGCATAGGATCCCGCCAGCAACGCCGCGACCAGGCTGGCGAGCGCCAGCGCCGCGAGTGCGGCGAGCAACAGCAGGGCGCGGCGGCGGCTAGGCATCAGGCGTTCATCCTAAAAAACCGATTGCGCTTTCAAGGTTCATCGCGCATTCACTGCACGGCAAAGCGCGCGCCGACGAACAGCGTGGTGCCCAGTGCGGCGAAGTCCGAGGTGGAGGCGCGCACCACGTCGTAGCGCTTGTCGAACAGGTTGTCGACGCGGGCGAACAGCGACCAGCCCTGATCGAGGCGCAACTCGCCGCGCAGATTCACCAGGCCGTAGCCGCCCATTTTCTTGGTGTTGAGTCCGCTCGTGAAGTCCGGCGCATCGTAACGCGGACCGCTGGCCTGGAGTTCGGCGCCGAGCGACCAGTGGCCGAAATCGCGGCTCGCGCCGAGGCTGCCGAATTGTCGCGCGCGGCGCACCAGCGCTTCGCCGTTGGCCAGGTTCTTCGGCTCCTGGACGGTGAGGCCGGCATCCACGGACCAGGCGCCGAGCCAGGTTTTGGCGGTCGCGGTCCAGCCCGTGATGCGGGCCGTCGCGACATTGCGCGGCGTGAAGAAGAACGAGCCCGGCGCGGTTTCCTGCCACTGGATCAGGTTCTCGATCTCGTTGCGGAAGGCGGTCAGCGCAGCCTCGGTGCTGCCCATTTCGTAGCGCAGGGCAAGCTCGCGGCTGCGGCCGGACTCGGGCTGCAGCAGCGGGTTGCCGGCACCGACGAAGGGCGTGTTGGGGAAATACAGATCGTTGAAGGTGGGCGCCTTGAAGGAGCTGCCGGCGCTGGCCGAAAGCCGCCAGGCGTCGGTCAGGCGGTAGCCGTAGCCGAGGGTTTGCGTGGTCCGCGCGCCAAACTGGGAATTGTCGTCGCGGCGCGCTGCGATCTGCCAGAAATGCGCGCCCGTCGAGCCGTTCCAGCCCAGCACCAGGGAGTCGGTGCGGCGCTGCAGATCGGTATAGACATTGGTCGAATCGATCGATTCGCGCAGGCTCTCGACGGCGACCAGGCCGCGTCCGAGCGGCAGGGTGAGGTCGTTCTGCCAGACCACCTGGTCCTGGCGCGTGCGGAACGCATCGCGCTCCTGGCCTGCGGTCGACGAAGGCGTGGTGATCGAGTGGTCCTCGCCGCGGCCGAGACGCAGTTCGCTCTGCCATGCTTCGGCCAGGCGCGCGCGGACAAACACGCCGTGGGCGACGACCCGGGTCCGCGTCTGCCAATCCAGGTTGGCGGCAGGCCAACTGCTGTCGAAGTGGCTGACACCGTCGCTTTCGATGCCGTGGGCGCCGAGCTCGATGCCCTCCCGCGGGCGCCAGGTGGCGGACAGCGACAGGCTGCGGCGCGCAAAACCGTCGCGGTCCGGGTTGTAGGCCGGGCTGGCCGCATTGGTGATGGCATTGACCCCCTCGGCGCGCGAGTCGGCCACGCGTACGGCATAGTCGAACTGGCCGACGCGGTTGGCGTGGGCCAGCATCAATTCCCGGCTGCCGCGGCTGCCGACCCCGGCGCTGACTTCCAGGCGCGGGGCGTCCGCCGCGCGCCTGGTGGTGATGCGGATCACGCCGCCGATGGCGTCGGACCCGTAGAGTGCGGACGCCGGTCCGCGCAGGATTTCGATGCGTTCGACCTGGGCCAGCGGGATTGCTTCCAGCGAGCTCTGCCCCAGCGTGGCCGAACTGATGCGCAGGCCGTCGACCAGGATCAGGGTGTGGCCGGCGTTGGCGCCGCGGATGAATACGCTTTCGCTGGCGCCGCGGCTGCCGGCGCGCGACAGTTCGATCCCCGGCGTGCGCGCCAGGAGATCGCCGAGGGTTGCCGACGGCCCGGCCTGTTCGATGGTCTCGCGGTCGATCACCGAGACGTCGGCAATGACCTCGCTGATCCGCGTCGCCTGGCGCGTCGCGGTGACGACGACGGCCGCGAGTTGGTCGGCGGCGAAGGAAAACCCGGGGGAAAGACAACTGGCCGCGCAGGCGGCGATGGTGAGGCGTTTGTGCATGGAAAAACTCCCGAACCCCGGCGAGCGTCCCCGCAGCCGGTAGGTGGCAAATGCATGCGCGGGAGGGGAGGGCAATGAACGGGGTCGGCACGAACCCCCGGCACGCCGCAACCCCGCAACGCATACGCTGGTTTGTCCCTGGCCGGTCTCCGGGCTTGGAAGTCTTGGTTCATCGCCTTCCCGGGCTTGCGACCCAGTGGCTTGTTGATGAACCCGCACTTCCTTACCGTTGCGGGGGCAGCGCCGGAATCGAGGATTTAGCTCTCACCGGCTTCCCGTTTCACCCGGCACGGAATCCATGCGCGGGCACCACGAACAGCGCGGAGTATAGCAAAGCATCGGCAGCCGGTTGCGAATACCCCTAATCCCGATAGTCTTGATCCGAGTCAAGGATTAGCACCTGTAGCCGGCGCACGCTTGCGACCATTGGCTTGGTAGGGTTTTCAGTGCGGGCGCACTACGCTTTGACTCAGACGAATCATTCAAAAGGAGAGAAGTATGAAAAGGAAGGTGCTTGGAATATTTGCCATTTCAGCCATTGCCGGTGCCATGGGCAGTGTCTTCGCGCAGGACGCTGCGCCCACCTTGACCGCTGCCGAAAAGGAAACCGCCAAGAAGATCTACTTTGAACGTTGCGCGGGTTGCCACGGCGTGCTGCGCAAGGGCGCCACCGGCAAGAACCTCGAGCCGCACTGGACCAAGACCGGCAAGGACGGCGCCAAGACCGAAGGCGGCACCCTCAAGCTGGGCCAGAATCGCCTGGAAAAGATCATCGGTTACGGCACCGACGGCGGCATGGTGAACTTCGACGACATCCTGACCAAGGACGAAATCGCGCTGATGGCCAAGTACATCCAGAACACGCCGGATGTGCCGCCCGAGTACAGCTTCAAGGAAACCATGGATTCCTGGAAGGTCATCGTGCCGGTCAAGGACAGGCCGACCAAGCAGATGAACAAGTACAACCTGAAGAACATGTTCTCCGTCACCCTGCGCGACACCGGCGAAGTGGCGCTGATCGACGGCGACACCAAGGAAATCCGCAGCATCGTCAAGACCGGCTATGCGGTGCACATCTCGCGCATGTCGAAGTCCGGCCGCTATGTCTATGTCATCGGCCGCGACGGACGCCTGTCGCTGATCGACCTGTGGATGGAAAAGCCCGCCGTGGTCGCTGAACTCAAGATCGGCTTCGACGCGCGCTCGGTGGACACCTCGAAGTTCAAGGGCTATGACGACAAGTACGCGATCGCCGGCTCCTACTGGCCGCCCCAGTACGTGATCATGGACGGCGACACGCTGAAGCCGCTCAAGGTGGTCAGCACCCGCGGCATGACGGTGGATGGCGAATATCATCCGGAACCGCGCGTGGCCTCGATCGTCTCGTCGGAGATCAAGCCCGAGTGGGTGGTCAACATCAAGGAAACCGGCCAGATCCTGCTGGTCGATTATTCCGACATCAAGAACCTGAAGACCACCACCATCGCTTCCGCCAAGTTCCTCCATGACGGTGGCTGGGATGCCTCGAAGCGCTACTTCCTGGTCGCGGCGAATGCCTCGAACAAGATCGCCGCGGTGGATACCAAGCTCGGCAAGCTGGCTGCACTGATCGACGTCGCCAAGATTCCGCATCCGGGGCGCGGCGCCAACTTCTCGCATCCGAAGTTCGGTCCGGTCTGGGCCACGGGCCACCTCGGCGCCGACGTGGTGACGCTGATCAGCACGCCGTCGGAGAACAAGAAGAACGCCAAGTTCAAGGAGTTCAACTGGAAGGTGGTCCAGGAAGTCAAGCACGTGCCGGGCAACCTGTTCGTCAAGACCCATCCGAAGTCGAAGAACCTGTGGGCCGACTCGCCGCAGAATCCCGACAAGGAACTCGCCGAGTCGGTGGCGGTGTGGGACATGGCCGACTTGTCGAAGCCGAAGAAGATCATCAACGTGGCCAAGGACTCTGGCCTGCCGGAGACCAAGGCAACCCGTCGCGCCGTGCATCCGGAATACAGCGCCGATGGCTCCGAAGTGTGGATCTCCCTGTGGGGCGGCAAGACCGACCAGTCCGCCATCGTGGTCTATGACGACAAGACTTTGGCGCTGAAGAAGGTGATCACCGATCCGAAGATGATCACGCCGACCGGCAAATTCAATGTCTACAACACGCAGCATGACATTTACTGATCGGAAACTGATCGAAACTTGATCAGCAGCAAGGATAAAGGGGCCTATGCCCCTTTATCCTATAGGTGTTTAAAAACGGTCCAGTCGAAGCCAGCGCAGACCCTGTCGGCGACAGGCGCGGCAGCCGGATCCAACGCACGATGAACTAGGGATAAGGGATATGGCAGACAATCAAAAATCAGGCTTTCTGGCGATGCTGAGGCGGCCCAGTGCAAAGTATTCGCTGCTCAGTCTGCTGGTGGTCGGTTTCTTCTCCGGGATCTTCTTCTGGGGCGGTTTCAACACCGGCATGGAAGCCACCAATACCCTTGAGTTCTGCATCGGCTGCCATGAGATGCGCGACAACGTGTACGTCGAGTACAAGAAGACCATCCACTATTCCAACCGCACCGGCGTGCGGGCCGTCTGCTCCGACTGTCATGTGCCGAAGGACTGGACGCATAAGATGGTCCGCAAGATCCAGGCGAGCAAGGAAGTCTGGGGCAAGATCACCGGCGTCATTGATACGCCGGAAAAGTTCGCCGAGCACCGGCTGAAGATGGCCGAGAGCGAGTGGGCGCGGATGAAGGCCAGCGATTCGCGCGAATGCCGCAACTGCCACAGCTTCGATGCCATGGATGTCGAGAAGCAGAAGCTGCGCGGCTCGAAGATGCACAAGATCGGCATCGCCGAGAAGAAAACCTGTATCGACTGCCACAAGGGTATCGCCCACACCAAACCCAAGGGCATGAAGGAAGACGAGGATGAGTGATCGTGGTTCATGCCGGAGCGGTGTTCATCCCGCCTGCATGGGTTGCGACCGACATACATGTTTGACACCGATCAAATCCGCCAGCTTTCAATGAAAATTGTTCAAAAGGAGCATCAAATGAGCAAGTCCATCGTTTCCACCGCCGTTGCAGGCGCACTGCTGGTTCTCGCTTCCCAGGCCGCCGTCGCGGCGCCGGACTGGGGCAAGGTCGCCAAGCGCGACATCAATGTCTTCCATGCCGGCGTCGCGCCGATCGAATGGATGACCAAGAAGTCGGATCACAGCGGTTCGGCCGGCATGCGCAAGGGTGAAACCTGTGCCGGCTGCCACGAAGAAAAGGGCACGCTGAATTTCAACTTCAAGCGCCTGGCCGACAAGGAGCTGGAACCCAAGGGCGCGCCCAAGACCATGATGTTCCCGGTCAGCGTGCAGGCGGCCTACGATGCGGCCAACCTCTACATCCGCCTGACCTTCAAGGCACCCTCCGGCGGCGCCGACAAGGGCGACAAGGACAACGAGGTCAAGGCCACGCTGCTGTTCGCCGACGCCAAGGTGCCCCAGGCCGATCAGTACGGCTGCTGGCAGACCTGTCACACCGATGCGCGCACCATGCCCGGCGCCGACGAGAAGAAGACCAAGTACACCGCGGCCGGCGCCTACGAACTGATGCAGTGGGCGAGCAAGGGCAACAAGGTTTCCGACGGCAGCGTCACCACCGAACGCAAGATGAGCGGCGGCGGCACCGGCGCCAAGGCCGAAGCCAGCAAGAGCGGCGACACCTACACGGTGACCTTCACGCGCAAGAACCCGGGCGAAGGCAAGGCGATACCGTTCGGTGTGGCCATCCACGCCGATCATGCGCAGGGCCGCTTCCATCACGTATCGCTGGGCTACAAGCTGGGCATCGGTGCCGATGGCGACGTGAAGGCGACCAAGCAGTAAGTTCCGACCGAGTCCGGAGATGTCTGTCGCCGGCCTTTTTCTGAAACGAGTGCCAGGCCTCCTGGCGCTCGTTTCCTCCTGTGCCCTGGCGCAGCAGACGGTCGAGGTGACGATCCAGGACTACAAGTTCCAGCCGGCCGAAGTTCGCATCAAGGCCGGCGACACGGTAAAGTGGACCAATCGCGAAAAGCGCACCAGCCATTCGGTGCTCTTCCCCGCCGAAAACGGGCTCGAATCGGAGCGGATGTTTCCGCAGGAACATTGGCAGCGGACCTTCACTCAGCCCGGAAGCTACAGCTATCGCTGTGGTCCCCACGACGAAATGAAGGGTTTGGTCTTTGTCGAATAGTTGCCTTCCTTCCGTGCTGACGTCGCTGCTGCTGGGCTGTTTCGCGCTGCCCGCGGCGGCGGAGCCCTCCGCGGCACGGCAGCAGGAATTGATCCACCTGGTGCGCCAGGATTGCGGCTCCTGTCACGGCATGACGCTGCAGGGCGGGCTGGGCCCGGCCTTGCTGCCGGCGACGCTGGCCGACAAGCCGGTCGAAGGACTGGTGGCCACCATCATCGGCGGCCGACCAGGCACGCCGATGCCGCCCTGGCATCGCTTCCTCGCGGAAGACGAGGCGCAGTGGATCGTGGCCAAACTGATGTCAGGCTTTCCGCAATGAGGCGCACGGCGCAAACCCTGCTGCTCGGGCTGCTGGCGCTGCTGCTCGCCGCCTGTGCCGGCACGCCGCTGCGCGGCACCGGCGATCTCGGCCTGGTCATCGAACGCGCCAGCGGCCACGTCACGCTGGTGAATACCAGCAGCCGGGAGGCCTACGCGCGCATAGGCGGGCTGGGCGACCTCTCGCACGCCTCGGTGGTGTATTCGCGCGATGCGCGCTATGCGTTCGTCTTCGGCCGCGACGGCGGACTGACCAAGCTCGACCTGCTCGAAGCCCGCATCGTCAAGCGCATCATCCAGTCGGGCAACGCGATCGGCGGCTCGATTTCGCAGGACGGCCGTATCGTCGTGGCGCAGAACTACACGCCGGGCGGGATCAAGGCTTTCGACGCGGAAACGCTGGAACTGCTGTCGGCAGTGCCGGCCGAGTATGCGCCGGGACGCTTCTCCAAGGTGGTCGGCCTGGCCGACGTACCGGGCAACAAGTTCGCCTACGCGCTGTTCGACGGCGGCGAAATCTGGGTCAGCGATTTCTCCGATCCGAAGCGGCCGGTGACCCAGCGCTATCCGGCCGGCCAGCAGCCTTACGACGGCCTGGTCACACCCAATGGACGCCACTACCTGGCCGGCCTCTTCGGCGAGGACGGCATCGCGCTGCTCGACCTCTGGCAGCCGCAACAGGGCGCGCGCAAGATCCTCGAAAAATACGGCCGCGGCGAAGAAAAGCTGCCGGTGTTCAAGATGCCGCACCTGCGCGGCTGGTCGCTCGCGGCAGGCCGCGCCTGGCTGCCGGCGATCGGCCGTCATGAGGTGCTGGTGGCCGATGCGACAACCTGGCAGGAAACCGGCCGCGTCGCGGTCAAGGGCCAGCCGGTGTTCGTCATGGCCAGTCCCGACGGGCGCCAGATCTGGGTCAATTTCGCCTTCCCCGACAACGGCTGGGTACAGGTCATCGACACCCTGTCGGGCAAGGTGGTGCAGACCCTGCAGCCGGGCAAGGCGGTGTTGCACATGGAATTCACGCCGCGCGGCGAGGCGGTCTGGCTCTCGGCGCGCGACGACAATCGTGTCGTGATCTACGATACGCGGAACTTCACCAGGCTCGGCGAGCTTGCTGCCGATGCGCCCTCGGGCATCTTCTTCACCAGCCGCGCCGCACGCATCGGTTTCTGACCATGGACTCGCCCTACAGCCCGCTCGAATATTCCCTGCTCAACGACTGGCAGCGCGAGTTCCCGATCGTCGCGCAACCCTTCGGCGAACTCGGTGCAAGAGTTGGCGCTGACGAGACGGCGGTGCTGGCCACGCTACGGCGTTTGCAGGCGCGCGGCGCCATCAGCCGCGTCGGCGCGGTATTCGCGCCGCGCCGCGTGGGCGCCTCGACGCTGGCCGCGCTGGCGGCGCCGGTCGAACGGCTGGAACGGATCGCGGCGCAGGTCAGCGCGCGGCCCGAAGTCAATCACAACTACCAGCGCGAGCATCGCTACAACCTCTGGTTCGTAGCCACGGCCGCCGACCAGGCCGCGCTTGCCGCGGCGCTGGGCGGGATCGAGGACGAGACCGGATGCGCCGTGATCGCATTGCCGCTGGAGAACGAATATCACATCGACCTCGGCTTCGATCTCGGTTCGGCGCACAAGCATCATGCCGAGCTGCCGAGCACGCCGGCGCGCGTGCCGGATGCGGCCGAGAAGACTCTGATCGCGGCCTTGCAGCCCGGCCTGGAACTGCTGCCGCGCCCCTTCGCGCGCCTCGGCGACCGTGTCGGGATGGGCGAGGACGAAGTGCTGGCACGCGTCGCCGGCTGGCTTGAGGAAGGCCTGATCAAGCGTTTCGGCGTCGTGGTGCGCCATCACGAACTGGGCTATCGGGCCAATGCCATGGTGGTGTTCGATGCGCCCGACGACCGGGTCGACCACATCGGCCGCCAGCTTGCGCGCGAACCCGGCGTGACGCTCTGCTATCGCCGCCGGCGCTGCCTGCCGGAGTGGCCGTTCAACCTGTATTGCATGGTCCATGGCCGTTCGCGCGAGGAAGTCCAGCCGGTGATCGAGCGCCTCAGTCGCCTGGCCGGCCTGCCGGCCCAGGCGCTGTTTTCGACGCGCCGCTTCAAGCAGTGCGGCGCACGCTATTTTGCTGAAACGCCGCGCGGTGCCATGCCCATGGACGGCCTGGTCAATGCCTGAAGCGGCGGCGTCCGGGTTGGCGTCCGGCGCGGCGCTGGACGCGATCGACAAGCAGTTGATCAACGCCTTGCAGGGCGATTTCCCGCTGGTGGCCGAACCCTACCGCCAGGTCGCCGCTGCCCTGGGCCTTGCCGAGGCGGAATTGCTGCAACGTCTCGATGCGCTGCTGCAGCGGCGCGTGCTGACGCGCTTCGGCCCGATGTTCCAGATCGAACGCGCCGGCGGTGCCTTCGTGCTGGCGGCGATGAAGGTGCCGGAGCCGGACTTCGAGCGCGTCGCGGCGCAGGTCAATGCCTTCCCCGAGGTGGCGCACAACTACCGGCGCGAACATGCGCTCAACATGTGGTTCGTGCTCGCCACGGCGACGCCGCAGGGGATCGCCGAGACCATCGCGGCGATCGAGGCGGCGACCGGATTGCCGGTTTTCCCCTTCCCCAAGGAACGCGAATATTTCGTGGAAATGAAGCTTCATGCCTGACGCCGGACCCGAACTCGACGCTCTCGACCGGCGCCTGATCGTCGCCACCCAGGCCGGCCTGCCGCGCGTGTCGCGGCCTTACCACGCGATCGGCGGCGAACTCGGCATCGACGGCGACGAGGTGATCGCCCGCCTGCAGCGCATGCTCGACAGCGGCGTGATCCGCCGCATCGGCGCCGTGCCCAACCACTATGCGATCGGCTACACGGCCAACGGCATGTCGGTGTGGGACGTCGATGACGTCCGCATCGACGAACTGGGGGCCAGGGTCGGGGCGCTGGCCTTCGTCACGCACTGCTACCGGCGTCCGCGTCGCCTGCCGGACTGGCCCTACAACCTGTTCGCCATGGTGCATAGCCAGAATCGCGAGGAAGTCGCCGCGCGCGTGGCCGAGATCGCGGCCCTGCTGGGCGCCGCCTGCCGCGCCCACGACATCCTCTACAGCACCGCCATACTCAAGAAAACCGGTCTGCGCATCGCCGGCTGAACCCCTTACTGCTGTTCCTGCAGGCTGGTGATGTAGGCCAGGATGTCCTGCATGTCCTCTTCCCTGAGCTTGTCGAGCAGGCCGCCGACCGCTTCTTCGTCGTGCGGCCGTTCAGCCTTCAGGTATTTATCCATCTGCCGCTTCAGGTAGCTCGTGTATTGGCCGACCAGCATCGGGAACATGCCGCGGCCCATGCCGGTCTTGCCGTGGCAGGCGGCGCACTGCTTCTGATAGATCGCTTCGCCATTGGCTAGCTTGCCCGGCACGCGCGGAATGATCATGACGCGCTCGGTCATCGTCAGGCGCGTCAGCGCGTCGTCGCTGTCCTTGAACACCGGCCACTTGGTCGGCAATTCGATCGAAGCCAGGTAGGCGGCGACATCCCTGATATCCTCGTCCGGCAGCTCGCGTTCCTGGGTGTAGGGATACATCGGGATATTCACGCGGGTGCGGGCGCGGAAGGCCTTGAGTTGCGATTCAAGATACTTGGCGCCCTGGCCGGCCAGCCGCGGGTATTCGCCGCGCGAGCCGCCCTGGCCGAATTCGCCATGGCAACCGGCGCAGGTGGCGTTGATTTCCTTGCCCTTGTCGAGATTCTGGGCCTGTCCGGCGAGGCTGAAGAGCGCCGCCAGCCATACCAGTGCGTGTCGCAATGTCATAGCGGTCGATCCACGAAAGCGGTGATGCGGCACATTGTCGCAGGCCTCTGGCGAAATTTTATTGATCTATATCGGATAATCGCCGAATGAGCAATTCCAGTCCCGTCGAAGACACGCGCAACCTGCGGCTCAACCAGCGTCGTGCGGTGATCCTGCGCTGGTGGTTGCTGGCGGCCGTGGCGATCGCCGTGGCGTCAGCGCCAACTTTGCTCGACATAGCCCTGCCGCGCCTCGCAATGTTTGCCGTGGTCGCACTGATGGCGGGCTTCAACGCCTTTCTCGAATGGCGCGCGCGCCGGCGGGAAGCGGTGGGCGCCGGCGAGTTGTTCGGCGAATTGTGCGTCGACCTGGTGGCGCTGGCGATCCTGCTCTACCTGTCAGGCGGGGCGGTGAATCCGCTGATCTCTTTCCTGCTGGTGCCGGTTGCCGTCGCCGCGCTGTCCTTGCCCGGCATCCTCACCGCCGCCGTCGCCATGCTGGCGGTGGCGCTGTATACGCTGCTGATGTGGCATTTCCTGCCGCTCGCGGTGGCCGACGTCGAGCGTGCCGCGCGCCTGCATCTGGCCGGCATGTGGCTGACATTCGTGGTGTCCACGGCGATGATCGCGTGGTTCGTGGCGCGCATGACGGCGTCCATCCGCGAACGCGACAGCCGTCTGGCGGCTGCGCGCGAGCAGGCGCTGCGCGACGAACGTGTGGTGGCCCTGGGCGCGCTGGCCGCCGGCGCCGCGCATGAACTCGGCACGCCGCTGGCGACGATCGCCGTACTGGTCGGCGAACTGGAACGGGATGCTGGACTCGATGCCGGGACGCGCGAAGATCTGGCGCTGGTGCGTGAGCAGATTGCACAATGCAAGGGCATCATCAGCGGCATGGCGGCACGCGCCGGCGCGCTGCGGCCGGATCAGCTCCAGGCGCAGGAGGCGGGCGCCTGGCTGGAAGGCGTGCGCGCGCGCTGGCATGCGATGCGGCCGCGCGCCGCCAGTCGCCTGACCGTGGAGGGCGCGGCCGCGCCCTTGATCGCGGCCGAGGCCACGCTGGAACAGGCCGTGGTCAACCTGCTCAACAATGCAGCGGACGCGAGTGCCGCGGAAATCGACATCCGGCTGATCCGCGAGCCGGCGCAACTGACGATAGTGATCAGCGACGGCGGCCCCGGCTTTCCCGCCGAGGTGCTGCGCCGCGCCGGTCGCGTGCCCCTGCCGGCGCGCAGCGGCGGCGCCGGCATCGGCCTGCTGCTGGCGTTTTCGGCCATCGAGCGGCTGGGCGGACGCATCGTGCTGGACAATCCCGAGCAGGGCGGCGGCCGGGCCACCATCGAACTGCCGCTGGCGCGCAGCGCCGAACTTTCATGATGCGGCAAACATCACCCCGCACCATGAAAGTCAGCCCCTCTCAAACGCCCGCCCCCCTTCCGCTGCGCGGCCCACGGCTGGCTTTGCACAGCCAGCCGGCTGCGGCGGCGCGACGCATGCGTCGCGAATTCCCGCCTCGCCCCCCTCGCGGGGGGTTCCTGGTTGGCTCGCTTCGCTCGTTTATTACCAAGCACTCCGATCCCCGTCTTTCACGTTAACCATGACACAGACAGGAAGCGCCATGAACGAAACGATGCTGATCATCGAAGACGACGACACCTTCAGCGCCACCCTGCTGCGCGCGCTGAAACGGCGCGGCCATGCGGTCGAGGCGGCGCAGACGGCGGCTGCGGCCGTCGAACTGGCGCGCGTGCTGCTGCCGGCGCGGGTGGTGCTGGACCTGAATCTCGGCGGCGAATCCGGCCTCGGCCTGATACCGCGTCTGATGGAAATCAATCCCGGCTGCCGCATCGTGGTTCTCACCGGCTACGCCAGCATCAGCACGGCGGTCGACGCGATCAAGCTGGGCGCCGTGCAGTACCTGGCCAAGCCGGTGGACGTGGACAGCCTGCTACGGGCGTTCGGCCACACCCTGGAGGGAGATGCCGTCGCCCCTGCGGCCAACGCACCGGCTGCGATCTCGCCGCTGCCGATGTCGGTCGAGCGCATGGAGTGGGAACACATCCAGCGCGTGTTGCGCGAACACAAGGGCAACATCTCGGCCACGGCGCGGGCGCTCAACATGCATCGGCGCACCTTGCAGCGCAAGCTGCTGAAACGTCCGGCGAAAAAGTAGCGGATCAGCGCCCGACCACGAAGCGATAGGGCACGGCAATGCGCTGGCGGTCGGTCTCGATCAGCACCGTCGCGACCCAGGTCATGCTGCCGGAAACACAGACCGGCAGCGAGGCTTCGCCGGCATAGATGCCGCTGCCCGCAGCCGCCAGTTGGCCGCGGTTGTAGCCCATGTTCATGCTCTCGCCGGCGAAATCCACCTCGACCTTGCGCGCCTCGATGCCGCCGAGCGCGACTTCGACGCGCAAGGGCTGCAGAAACGCGATCGGTCGCGGCGTGATGGAAAGCTGCAGCCGCGATCCGTCCGGCAGGATGGCCGGGCACGCCTGGCGCTGCAGGTCGCAGTCGGCTTGCGCCACGCCCGTGGCATCGGTCTTGGGCAGCAGCAGGGGCGAAAAACGCTGGCCAAGAACGGCGATCCCGACCAGGGTGGCGATCATGGCCAGGCTGAGCCAGGTGGATTTATTGAGCTTCAAGAGTGGCATCTGCCGTGATGTTTATGTCGTCATACGGGGAATTGATCCATGCAGCCGGAATGAATTGATCCATGTCAAGGTTGTGGGTATACCTTCGGGCGTTAAATGTGCGGCATATTGCCGCAGCGGCTGGATGTCGCACTCGCTGTCCGGGAAAAGGGAAAAATTTGCAGTATTTGAGAAGTATCAACCGGAATGGGAGCGAAATAATGAAAAAGTTTAACAAGCAAGCCGGCTCGTGGCTAATCGCGGCGGGGTTGGGGCTTTCGGCGGGTGCGGGGTGGGCTGCGGACAGCCTGCAGGACGTGCTGAAAGCGCGGGGTTTGAGCCAGCAGGACCTGCTGGCGGCGGCGAAGACCTACGTACCGACCGGCAAGCGCGACGAATTCGTCGCCTTCAGCTCGGGCGGGCAATCGGGACAAGTGATCGTCTATGCGATCCCGTCGATGCGCATCCTCAAATACATCGGCGTATTCACG
>JACPUD010000038.1 GCA_016192435.1 Rhodocyclales bacterium
ATCTGCAAGATCATGGACCACGCGCTGAAGGTCGGCGCCCCGGTAATCGGTCTCAACGATTCCGGCGGCGCGCGCATTCAGGAAGGCGTCGCCGCGCTGGGCGGCTATGCCGACGTGTTCCAAAGGAACGTCATGGCCTCCGGCGTGATCCCGCAGATCTCGATGATCATGGGCCCCTGCGCCGGCGGCGCGGTGTATAGCCCGGCGATGACCGACTTCATCTTCATGGTCAAGGATTCCTCCTACATGTTCGTCACCGGCCCCGAGGTGGTGAAAACCGTGACCCACGAGGAAGTCACGGCCGAGGAACTCGGCGGCGCGGTGACCCATTCCAGCCGCTCCGGGGTCGCCGACCTGGCGCTGGAGAACGACGTCGACGCGCTGCTGATGCTGCGCCGCTTCTTCAACTACCTGCCGCTCAACAACAAGGAAAAGCCGCCGGTCAGGCAGACCAACGATCCGGCCGACCGTCTCGACTACTCGCTCGACACCCTGGTGCCGGACAGCGCCAACAAGGCCTATGACATGAAGGAGCTGATCCTCAAGATGGTCGACGACACCGACTTCTTCGAGATCCAGCCCGACCATGCGAAAAACATCGTGATCGGCTTCGCCCGCATGGAAGGCCATACCGTCGGCATCGTCGCCAACCAGCCGATGGTGCTGGCCGGCTGCCTCGACATCAAGTCCTCGATCAAGGCCGGCCGCTTCGTGCGCTTCTGCGATGCCTTCAACATTCCGATCATCACCCTGGTGGACGTGCCCGGCTTCATGCCCGGCACCGCCCAGGAATACGGCGGCATCATCAAGCACGGCGCCAAGCTGCTCTACGCCTATGCCGAATGCACGGTGCCGAAAGTGACCCTGATCACGCGCAAGGCCTACGGCGGCGCCTACGACGTGATGGCCTCGAAGCATCTGCGCGGCGACGTGAATTTCGCCTGGCCCTCGGCGGAGATCGCCGTGATGGGGCCGAAGGGCGCGGTCGAGATCATCTTCCGCGAGGAGAAGGGCGACCCGGTCAAGGTCGCGGCGCGCGAGGCCGAGTACAAGGCCAAGTTCGCCAACCCCTTCGTCGCCGGCGCGCGCGGCTTCATCGACGACGTAATCATGCCCAACGAAACGCGCAAGCGCATCTGCCGTTCGCTGGCCATGCTCAAGAACAAAGACATCAAGAATCCATGGCGCAAGCACGGCAACATTCCGCTCTGACCGAGTTTGGCATCGTGGATTGCTGCGTTGGCTTCGTCATCCCCTCCTCGCCGTGCGTGCGCACTGTCTCGTCGCGGATATCCTTGCCGCCTTGCACTCCACGCGCCAAATCGGTCATGGCGTCACTTTGAATTGAGGACCTAGCATGTTCAAAAAGATACTTATTGCGAATAGAGGCGAAATCGCCTGCCGCGTCATCAAGACCGCCCGCAGGATGGGCATCGCCACGGTCGCGGTGTATTCGGAGGCGGACAAGGATGCGCGCCACGTCGAGCTGGCCGACGAGGCGGTCTGCATCGGCGCGCCGCCCTCGAAGGAATCCTACCTGGTGATCGACAAGATCATCGCCGCCTGCAAACAGACCGGCGCCGAGGCCGTGCACCCGGGCTACGGCTTCCTCTCGGAGAACCCGGAGTTCTCGCGCCGGCTGGAAGAGCAAGGCATCATTTTCATCGGCCCCAAGCACTATTCGATGGCGGCGATGGGCGACAAGATCGCCTCGAAGAAGCTGGCCCTGGAAGCCAAGGTCAATGTCATTCCCGGCTACAACGACGCGATCGACACGCCCGCGCAGGCGGTGGAAATCGCCAAGGGCATCGGCTATCCGGTGATGATCAAGGCCTCCGCCGGCGGCGGCGGCAAGGGCCTGCGCGTGGCCTACGACGACAAGGAAGCCGAGGAAGGTTTTGTCGCCTGCCGCACCGAAGCCAAGAACGCCTTCGGCGACGACCGCATCTTCGTCGAGAAATTCGTCGAGGAGCCGCGCCACATCGAGATCCAGTTGATCGGCGACGCCCACGGCAACACGATCTACCTGCACGAGCGCGAATGCTCGCTGCAGCGCCGGCACCAGAAAGTCATCGAAGAGGCGCCCTCGTCCTTCATCGATCCGGCCACCCGCCGCGCCATGGGCGAGCAGGCCGTGGCGCTGGCCAGGGCGGTCAACTACCAGAGCGCGGGCACCGTCGAATTCGTCGTCGGCAAGGACAAGAGCTTCTACTTCCTCGAAATGAACACGCGCCTGCAGGTCGAGCATCCGGTGACCGAACTGATCACCGGCCTCGATTTGGTGGAACTGATGATCCGCGTCGCCGCCGGCGAGAAGCTGCCCTTCAGCCAGGAGCAGGTCAGGCTCGACGGCTGGGCCATGGAATGCCGGATCAATGCCGAGGACCCCTTCCGCGGCTTCCTGCCGTCCACCGGCCGCCTGGTGAAGTATGTGCCGCCGCCGGAAGTACATGGGGTGCGCGTCGACACCGGAGTCTATGAAGGCGGCGAGATCTCGATGTTCTACGATTCGATGATCGCCAAGCTGATCGTCCATGCCACGACGCGCGACCAGGCCATCGCCCGCATGCGCGACGCCTTGAACCAGTTCGTGATCCGCGGGGTGGCGTCCAACATCGCCTTCCAGGCCGCGCTGATGCAGAACCCGCGCTTTCTCTCCGGCGACTTCAATACCGGCCTAATTGCCGAGCAGTATCCCAAGGGCTTCAACGCTGCCGACGTGCCGCACGACGATCCGGCGATGCTGGTGGCGGTCGCCGCGGCGATCCATCGCCAGTACCTGGCGCGCAACGCGACGATTACCGGCCAGTTGCCGGGGCATGAATTCGTTCCCGGCGCGGACTTCGTCGTGCTGATGGGCAGCAGCCAGTATCAGGTGCGGGTGCTGGCGGCGACAGGCGGCTGGGACGTCAGCTTCGGCGGCGAGCGCTTTGAGCTGCGCTCGAACTGGCAGTTCGGCGAGCCGCTCTACGCCGGCACGCTCAACGGCCAGGCGATCTGCATGCAGATCGAACGGCGCGGCCTGGTCTATCGGCTGTTCCACTGGGGCGTGCAGGCCGACATGCAGGTGATGTCGGCACGCACCGCCGAGCTGCGCGCACTGATGCCGCTCAAGGCCGCGCCCGACATGTCGAAGTTCCTGCTCTCGCCGATGCCCGGGCTGCTGACGCAGATCGCCGTCACTGTTGGGCAGGAGGTCAAGGCCGGCGAAATCCTGGCCAAGATCGAGGCCATGAAAATGGAGAACGTGCTCAAGGCCGAGCGCGACTGCGTGGTGGATAAACTGCTGGCCAAGCCGGGCGAAAGCCTGGCCGTGGATCAGGCCATCATCGCCTTCAAGTAGCGTTCGCAGCAAAGTTGGCGCTGGCAACACGGCGATTCGCCGTGTTGCCAGCGCCAACTCTTTCACGGGCAAAAATACCGGTTTCTGGTTAAGGACGGCTTAATCCTGGCGACCTATAGTGGTCTTATCGACATGCTCAAGACCACTCAATATGTACCGTCTGCTCCCCATTCTGCTGCTCCTGCCGCCCCTGCTCGCCGCGGCCGATGACATCAAGCTTACTCCCGCGCAGACGCAGCAGGCCGGCATCCTCACGGCGACGCTGGCTGAGCAGAAAGCCGCCGCCAGCCTGCGTCTGCCGGCCCAGGTCGTGGTGCCGCCGGCGCAGATCGAAGTGGTCGCCGCCGCCGTGCCGGCCATGGTTGCCGTCGTACGCGTCGCCTACGGCGATACGGTGAAGCAGGGTCAGCCGCTGTTGCGGCTGCAGGGCGGACAGCTTCTGGAGCTGCAGCGCGACCATCTGAGCGCGCGAGCCCAGGCGCAACTGGCAGCCGAGAACCGGCGCCGCGACGAAGCGCTGTTCGCCGATGGCATCATTGCGCAAAGCCGTTTATCGACCTCGGTGGCCGTCGAGCAGCAGGCCGCGGCGCTGGCGAGCGAGAAGCGGCGCGCGCTGCAACAGGCCGGCATGGGCGAATCGGCCAGGGAAGTCACCGGCGTCGCCGAGTTGCGCGCGCCCTTCGACGGCGTGGTGCTCGAAGCCAATGCCCAACCCGGACAGCGCGTGGATGCCATGACGCCCTTGCTGAAACTCGGCCGTCTCGCGCCGCTGTGGCTGGAAATCCAGGCCTCGCCGACGCAGGCGGCCGGCATTGCGCCGGGCGATGCGGTGAGCATTGCCGGTTGCGCGCAGCCCGGGCGGGTGACCCTGGTCGCCCCGCAGATGCAGGCCGCCAGCCAGTCGCTGCTGATCCGCGCCGAACTGCGCAAGCCGGAGGGCTGCATCCGGCCCTTCCAGTATGCGCAGGCGGAAATCCGCTCCGCGCGAAAGCTGGACGAGAAGACCTGGCATCTGCCGGCTGCTGCCCTGGTCCGCCATGAAGGACAGGTCTGGATATTTGTCGAGGTCGCCGGAGGTTTTCGTCCGGTCGCCGTCAAGCTGCTCGACGAAACTCCCGATACGGCGCTGGTGGCCGCCGATCTCGCCGGCCAGACCCGCTTTGCGGTCAGGGGCGCATCGACGTTGAAGGCATCCTGGTTGGGCCTCGGCGGGAATCAGTGACATGCTGCAGAAACTCGTCGAATTTGCGCTGACCCAGCGCCTGCTGATGCTGATCGCCACGCTGTTGCTGATCGGTGCCGGCGCCTATGCGGTGCGCGGCTTGCCGATCGATGCCTATCCCGATGTGTCCTCGACCCAGGTCAAGATCATCGTCAAGGCGCCGGGCATGACGCCGGAGGAAGTCGAGGCGCGCGTCGTTACGCCGATCGAGCTGGAAATGCTCGGCATCCCGAAGCAGCGCAGCCTGCGCGCCGTGGCCAAGTACGCGATCGCCGACATCACGCTCGACTTCGAGGACAGCGCCGACATCTACTGGGCGCGCCAGCAGGTGTCCGAACGCCTGGCCAGCGCCATGAAGGATTTTCCCGCCGATGTTTCCGGCGGCCTGGCGCCGATCACCACGCCGCTGGGCGAGATGCTGATGTTCACCATCGAGGGCGATCTGTCGCTGGCGGAGAAGCGCAGCCTGCTCGACTGGGTGATCCGCCCGCAACTGCGCACCCTGCCCGGTGTCGCCGACGTCAATGCCCTGGGTGGCCATGTGCGCAGCTTCGAGGTGGTGCCCAACCTGCTGGCGCTGAAGGCGCGCGGCCTGACGCTGGCCGACCTGCGCGTGGCGCTCGAAACCAACAACCGCAACGATGGCGCCGGGCGCCTGACCGAGGGCGAGGAATCGCTGCTGGTGCGCGTCGAAGGCAGCGTCAAGACGCTCGACGATCTGCGCGCGATTCTGGTGCCCGATCCTCCCGGTTCGCATCCCTCGGGTTTCACCCCGCATATCACGCGCGTCGGCGACGTCGCCCAGGTGCGCATCGGCAGCCTGACCCGCTATGGCTTCGTCACCCACGGTGGCCGGGAGGAGGCGGTCGAGGGCCTGGTGCTCGGCCTGCGCGGCGCCAATGCGCGCAGCGTGGTCGAGGGCGTGCGCGCCAAGCTGGCGGAGATTGCGCCCGCGCTGCCGCCGGGCGTGACGACGAAGGTCTTTTACGATCGCGGCGCCCTGGTCGATCGCGCCATCGGCACCGTGACAAAGGCGCTGGCTGAGGCCATCGTGCTGGTGGTGATCCTGCTGCTGGCCTTCCTCGGCAACCTGCGCGCGGCGATCGCCGTGGCCTGCGTGCTGCCGCTGGCCGCGCTGGTGACTTTCATCCTGATGAGCGTCTTCGGCATGTCGGCCAACCTGATGAGCCTGGGCGGGCTGGCCATTGCCATCGGCATGCTGGTGGATGCCGCCGTGGTGGTGGTGGAAAACATCGAAAGCCAGCTCGCCGATCCGGCCGGTGAAAAGATGCCCTTCCTGCATCGCATCTACCGCGCCGTGCGCGAGGTGACCGAGCCGGTGGTGTCCGGCATGGCCATCATCGTCATTGTCTTCCTGCCGCTGCTGACCCTGCAGGGTCTGGAAGGCAAGCTCTTCATCCCGGTGGCGCTGACCATCGTCTTCGCGCTGTCCGGTTCGCTGCTGCTGTCCTTGACCGTGATCCCGGTGCTGAGCTCCTACCTGCTCAAACCGGCAGATAAGGCCGGGCATCGCGAACCCTGGCTGCCGCGCCAGACGATGCGGCTCTATGAACCCTTGCTGAGCTGGAGCCTGGCCAATGCGCGCAAGGTGATCATGCTTGCGCTGGCGGCACTGGCCGCCACCATTGCCGCCTTCTTCCTGCTCGGCAAGACCTTCATGCCGACCATGGACGAGGGCGACATCCTGCTGCAACTGGCCAAGCTGCCCTCGATCAGCCTGGAACAAAGCGCACGCACCGATCTCGCGGTGCAAAAGGCATTGCTGGAAAAGATCCCGGAGATCAGGGACATCGTCGCCCGCACCGGCTCCGACGAACTCGGTCTGGATCCGATGGGACTCAACGAGACCGACAGCTTTCTGGTGCTGGCGCCGCGCAAGGACTGGCGCCAGCCCGACAAGGAATGGCTGACCGACGAAATCCGCAAGGTGCTCGCCGATTTTCCCGGCATGGACATCGCCTTCACCCAGCCGATCGAGATGCGCGTGTCGGAAATGCTGACCGGCACCCGCGGCGACCTCGCGATCAAGATTTTCGGCACCGACCTCGGCGAACTCAATGCGCTGGCCGAGAAAATCGCCGCGCTGCTGAAGACCGTGCCCGGCGCGCAGGACGTGCTGACCGTGAAGAACGAAGGCGTGCAGTACTTCACGGTGGAAGTCGATCGCCTGATGGCGGGGCGCTTCGGGCTGTCGATCGAGGACATTGCCAGGGCGCTGCGGGCGCAGGTCGAGGGGCAGGCGCTGGGCCTGGTGCTGGAAGGCGGCCGCCGCACGCCGCTGGTGATCCGCGGCAGCGAGGAGTTGCGCCTGTCGCCGGCCTTGTTTGGCGGCGTGCATCTGGCGCTGCCGAACGGTGATACCGTGCCGCTCTCGGCATTGGCCAGCCTCAAGCGGCTGGCCGGCCCGGTCAAGGTCGATCACGAAAATGCCGCGCGCCTGGTCGTGGTCCAGGCCAACGTCACCGGCCGCGACCTGGTCGGTTTCGTCGAGGAAGCCAAGGCGAAGGTGGCGGCCGAGCTGAAGCTGCCCGTCGGCTATCGACTGGCCTGGGGCGGCCAGTTCGAGAACCAGCAGCGCGCCGCCAAGCGCCTGATGCTGGTGGTGCCGATCGCCCTGGCGCTGATCTTCCATATCCTGTTCACCACCTTCGGTTCGCTGCGGCAGGCGGCGATGGTCTTCGTGAACATCCCGTTCGCGCTGATCGGCGGCGTTTTCGCCCTGCTCGTCGCCGGCGAATACCTGTCGGTGCCGGCCTCGGTCGGCTTCATCGCCTTGCTCGGTATTGCCGTGCTCAACGGCCTGGTGCTGATTTCCTACTTCAACCAGCTGCGCGCGCAAGGCATGCCGCTGGCGCGCGTGGTGGTCGAGGGATCGAAGCGCCGCCTGCGGCCGGTGCTGATGACCGCCAGCATCGCCGCTTTCGGCCTGGTGCCGCTGCTGTTCGCGACCGGGCCGGGCTCGGAAATCCAGCGGCCGCTGGCCATCGTCGTCATCGGCGGCCTGATCACCTCGACGCTGCTGACCCTGGTGATGCTGCCCATCCTCTACCAACGCTGGGGAAATGAAACATGAAGAAACGCCTCGACGCCTGCCTGACCCTGGTCCTGCCCAAGGGGCTGGAGGCACGCATCCTCGACAAGCTGCTGCAGCATCCGGAATGGGTCGGCCCCTTCAATACCCATCGCGTCGAGGGCCATGGCGATCCCGCCGGCATCGAGAGCCCGCGCGAGCAGGTGCGCGGCCGCGCCGAACGGGTGCGCACCGAGATCCTGATGGATGCGCGCCATGTGACGGACCTGCTGCAGGAATTGCGCCGCGAATTTCCCAGCCGCGACGTGGCGTGGTGGCTGAGTCCCGTGCTCGATTCGGGAACTTTGGCATGAAGCGCCTGTTGATCCTGTGGCTTTGGCCCCTGGCGGCACTGGCCGTCGACGCGCCCGATCTGCCGCCCGCGGCGCAGGTGGAATTGGCCTTGCGCGCCCATCCTCTGGTGCAGGCAGCGAGCTCCGGCGTGCAAGCCGAAGAAGCCAACCGCGAGCGGCTGGAGGCCGGCCCCCACGAGTTCGCCATCAGGCTTGCCAGCCAGCAGCGGCGCGAGCGTGCGCTTGGCCTCAGCTATCGCGAACATGAAATCGGCCTTGAGCGCGCCATCCGCCTGCCGGGGAAGGCGGCGCGGGATGCGGAACTGGGTGCCGTCGGTGTGGAGCAGGCCCGCTTCGCGCTGGGCGATGCCCTGCATGAAAGTGCGCGGCTATTGCTCAGCCGCTGGTTCGACTGGCAGCGCGAAGCCGCGGCGGCGCGGGAATGGGCGGCGCAAGTCGCGAGCCTGCAAGCGCAGCACGAGGTGGTCGGCAAGAGAGTTGGCGCTGGCGATGCGGCGCAGCTCGAAGTACTCTTATCCGGCGCGCAACTGGCGCAGGCGCAGGGCCTGCAGGCGCAGGCGGGCAATCGGCAGGAGCGCGCCGCGCTCGAATTCACCCAGCATTTCCCCGCCATCGCGCTGTCGGCGCAGCCGGCGGGCGAGGGACCGCCGGTCATCGCCGGTGCCCTCGCTGTCTGGCGCGAGCGCATCCTGGCCCATAGCCATGAACTTGCCCTGGCCCGCGGCGGCGCGCGGCGCGGACGGCTCGTGGCGCAGCGGCTGGATGCCGAGCGCCTGCCCGATCCGACGATCGGCCTCAGCTACGGCAGCGAGCGCGACGGCCAGGAGCGCATCCTCGGCCTGCAACTGACGATCCCGCTGCCCGGCAGCGGGCGCGCGGCGTCGGCGCGGGCCGGCGCGGCCGAGGCCGAAGCCGCCGGCGCGCGCGAGGCTTTGGTGCTGGCGCGCGTCGACGCCGAGGCGCAGCGCTCGCTGCGGCAAGCGCAAAGCAGCCGCGAGCAGTGGCTGCGGTTGGTGGATGTCGCCCGACGCATGGA
>JACPUD010000001.1 GCA_016192435.1 Rhodocyclales bacterium
GCGAAGAATCCGCTGATCCTGGCCACGCTCGCCGGCGCCGCGGCGAACCAGGCCGGCTTTCAGCCGCCGGAGATGCTGCTGCAATTCCTCGGCCGGCTCGGCGAAGCCGCGATTGCGCTGGGTCTGCTGGCGGTCGGCGCGGGGCTGCGCGGCAGCGGTGCGAAAGCGGGCGCCGGCGCCGCGGCGGCGGCAGGTTATCTGCTGGCCGTGAAGCTGATTGCAATGCCGCTGGCCGCTCTCGGATTGATCCGCTGGTTCGGGCTGACGGGCGTTTATGCCGGCGTGGCGCTGGTATTCGCCGCGCTGCCGACGGCCAGTTCCGCCTATATCCTGGCCCAGCGCATGGGCGGCGACGGCCCCCGCGTGGCCTGGCTGATCTCGGTCAGCACCGTGCTCGGCATGCTGACGCTGCCCTTCTGGCTGGTCTGGCGCTGAGCGGACGGCTCGCGCCGACGCTGCGGCAACCGCAGGGCCGGCTTCAGCCGGCCGGTTTACGATGGCGTTGTGGGCGGACTTCAGTTGGCCGGCTGACGATGGTTTTGTAGGGCGGACTTCAGTCCGCCGGTTTACGATGGCTTTGTAGGGCGGACTTCAGTCCGCCGGTTTACGATGGCGGACTGAAGTCCGCCCTACAGTCCGCCCTACGGTCACCCCTTGGTCTTGGGCGGCGGGGGCTCCGCGGCCGGCGGCTCAGCCTCGGCGGTCGCGGCGTTCTGGCCATTGCCCTGCATGAAATTCCACGGCCATAGCGCCGGGTTGGCGAAGGGATTGGCGTTGGCCTCGGGGTTGCCGCCCGACTGGCTGATGGCCTGCAGCGCCGCGAGTGTCGCGCGCTGCATCTCAAGCCCCTGGATGGTCATCTGCAGCATGCCGAGGTTGGTCTTGAGCCAGCCTTCGACGGCCTTCAGGTCGGTAATGCGCTTTTCCAGTTCGTTGGTGTCGAGGGTTGGCGTGACCAGGCCGGGCAGGGGCATCCCGGTATTGCCCCAGAGGGTCTTGAGAAATTCCATCGGATCGGACGGTGTCGTGCTCATGACGGTCGCTCCTAAGTAATGCGATGATCTTACCGCAGCGCCGGGTTCCGCGTTAGACTGTTGATTGTCATATTCGCAATCGACCTGGGGAGGGAATGCGATGCTCAATCTTTTGGTAGTGGAAGATCACGCCCTGGTGCGCGAGGGCCTGCTGGCGACGCTGAAAAATCTCGGCGCGGAAACGCGGACCTTCGGCGTCCCCGATGCCAACGAAGCCATCGGCGTGCTCGAATCCGAGGACATCGACATGATGATCCTCGATCTGATGCTGCCCGGCACCAAGGGCCAGACCTTCCTGCCGCTGGTGCGCCGGCGCTTTCCCACGGTGCCGGTGGTGATCCTGTCGGCGCTGGACGATGCCGACACGGTGGCCCGGGTGATGAAGGCCGGCGCCTCCGGCTTCGTTTCCAAATCCGGTTCCAGCACCGAATTGATCGAGGCCTTGCGCGCGGTGCTGTCAGGCGAAATCTATCTGCCGCCGAAGCTGCAGGAGCTGACCAGCCGCAGCGAGTCGGCCCAGGGCGAAGGCAAGTCGCTGGCCCAGCGTTTCGGGTTGACGGCCGCCCAGGCGCGGGTCATGGAGCTGCTGGCCGAAGGCCGCAGCAACCGCCAGATCGGCGAATTGCTGGGCTTGACCGAGGGTACGGTGAAGATTCACGTCTCGGCGATCATGAAGGCCATGGGCGTCACCAACCGCTCCGAGGCGGCCCTGATGGCCAGCCGCAAGCGACGCCCGCACTAGGCGCGGCGCCGCCGGCCGACCTGGGTCAGGCGAGTCCCAACCGGGCGCGCAAGGCTTCGCGTTCCGGCGCGGCTGCGGCCATGCTGCGCTGCTTGACGGGGCCGAAACCGCGAATCTTTTCCGGCAGCATGGCCAGCGCAATCGCATCGCCCAGCGTGCGCCGGTCCAGTTTTTCCGGCAGCGCAGCCAGATCGGCTTCGTAGCCGGCCAACAGGGCGCGCTCCTGCCGCCGCTCCTCGCTGCGGCCAAAAACGTCCCAGCGCGAGCCGCGAACCCTGCGCGCCTTCGCCAGCCATTTGAAGGCGGTCAGCATCCAGGGACCGAAAGCCATCTTCTTCACCTTCCCGGTTTTTGGATCGGGCCGCGCCAAGAGCGGCGGCGCGAGATGGAAGCGCAGCGTGTAGCCGCCTTCGAAGCGCTCCGCGATCTGCTGCAGGAAGTTGCCTTCGGCATACAGCCGCGCCACTTCGTATTCGTCCTTGATCGCCATCAGCTTGAACAGGTTGTGGGCGACGGCCTCGGTCAGTTGCGACGAGTTGATCGCCGACTCTGCGGCGCGGATGCGCTCCACCTGTCGGCGGTAGCGCTCGGCGTAGGCGGCATCCTGGTACTCGGCGAGAACGCCGGCGCGCCGGGCGATCACTTCGTCGAGAGTTGGCGTTGGCGCTTCGGCGCTCCGGGGTCGCGCATGGGCCGCCACCGCCGCCGGATCGTGCGCCGCGCGGCGGCCCCAGAGGAAGGCCGCGCGGCTCATCGCCACGGCCGTGCCGTTGAGTTCGATGGCGCGATCGATGCCCTCCCAGGAGACCGGCACCATGCCGCGCTGCCAGGCGTAGCCGAGCAGCAACAGGTTGCCGGCGATCGAATCGCCGAGCAGGCGCAGGGCGAGGTCCGAGGCGTCGACGAAATGAGCCGCGCCGGCGCCGACCGTTTCGCTGACCACGGCCTGCATGCGCGCCAGCGGGAACTGCCAGTCCGGATTGCGCGTGAAGTCGGCCGTGGGGGTCTCCGCGCAATTCACCACCACGCGCGTGCGGCCGGCCTGCATGCGGGTCAGTGCATCGGGCGAGGCGCTGACGATCACGTCGCCGCCGATCACCGCGTCGGCTTCGCCACTGGCTACGCGTACGGCATGAATAAATTCGGGATCGTCGCAGATGCGCACGTGCGAAAGCACCGCGCCGCCCTTTTGCGCGAGGCCGGTCATGTCGAGCACGGTGACGCCCTTGCCGTCGATGTGCGCGGCCATGCCGATCAGGGCGCCGATGGTGACCACGCCGGTGCCACCGACGCCGGTGATCAGGATGCCATAGGGCGCAGCCGTGGAGCCGAGAGTTGGCGCTGGCGGCACGCCGAATGCGTCGCCCGGCGCGCTGCTGCCGGCCAGGCCGCGACCTTTCGTGACGCTGCCGCCGAGCACCGAAACAAAGCTCGGGCAAAAGCCCTTTTCGCAGGAGTAATCTTTGTTGCAGGCCGACTGGTCGATCGCGCGCTTGCGGCCGAATTCGGTTTCCACCGGCACCACGGCGAGGCAGTTGGATTGCGTGCCGCAATCGCCGCAGCCTTCGCAGACGGCCTCGTTGATGTAGAGCCGTCGCGGCGGGTCGATCAGCTTGCCGCGCTTCCTGCGCCGGCGCTTTTCGGCAGCGCAGGTCTGGTCGTAGATGATGGCCGAGACGCCGGGACATTCGCGCATCTCGCGCTGGATCGCATCGAGTTCGTCGCGATGGCGGATCGGCACGCCGTGCGGCAGGTCGGGATGGCCGTAGGCGCGCGCCGTGCCGTCGGTGACGACGACGACGTGATGCACGCCTTCGGCATGCAGTTGGTGGGCGATCTGCGGCACCGTCAGGCTGCCGTCCACCGGCTGGCCGCCGGTCATGGCGACGGCATCGTTGTAGAGGATCTTGTAGGTGGCATTGACCCCGGACGCCACTGCGGCGCGTATCGCCAGCGAGCCAGAGTGGAAATACGTACCGTCGCCGAGATTGACGAAAACATGGCGCTGTTCGGTGAAGGGCGCCTGGCCCATCCAGGCCGCGCCTTCGCCGCCCATGTGGGAGAAGGTGCTGGTGGCGCGGTTCATCCACAGCACCATGAAATGGCAGCCGATGCCGGCCAGCGCGCGCGAACCCTCGGGCACCACGGTCGAGCTGTTGTGCGGGCAGCCGGGGCAGAAATAGGGCGTGCGCGCAATCGGGATCACCGGCGCGGCGGCGCGTTCCTTGGCCTCGATCACCGCCAGGCGCTCGCGGATGCGCGGCGAGGTGAAGTGGCGGCCGATCCTGTCGGCGATGACGCGGGCGATCTGCGCGGGAGAGAGTTCGCCGGAGGCGGGCAGCAGCCAGCGCCCGTTGGGCAGCGCCCATTCGCCTTTCTCGTCGAACTTGCCGATCACGCGCGGCCGCACGTCCTCGCGCCAGTTGTAGAGTTCTTCCTTCAACTGGTACTCGATCAGCTGGCGTTTTTCCTCGACCACCAGGATTTCTTCGAGCCCTTCGGCGAAGCGGCGCACGCCGTCGGATTCGAGCGGCCAGACCATGCCGACTTTGTAGAGGCGGATGCCGATCTCGGCGGCGAGAGCATCGTCGATGCCGAGGTCGTCGAAGGCCTGGCGCACGTCGAGATAGGACTTGCCGGTGGTGATGATGCCCAGTCTAGGGTTGGGTGCGTCGATGACGATCTGGTTGAGCCGGTTGGCGCGGCAATAGGCCAGCGCGGCGTAAAGCTTGTGGTCGAGCAGTCGCGCTTCCTGCAGCAGGCGGTCGTCGGGCCAGCGGATGTTAAGGCCGTCCGCCGGCAAGACGTAGTCGTCGGGCAGCACGATCCGCACCCGGTCCGGCGAGATATCCACGGACGCCGATGACTCGACGGTATCGGCCACCGCCTTGAAGCCGACCCAGCAACCCGAGTAGCGGCTCATCGCCCAGCCATGCAGGCCAAGGTCGAGGTAGTCCTGCACGCCGGCGGGAACCAGCACCGGCATCATCGCCGCCTTGAAGGCATGCTCGGACTGGTGCGCAACTGTCGAGGAGCGCGCCGCATGATCGTCGCCGGCGATCGCCAGCACGCCGCCGTGCTTCCAGGTGCCGGCCGAGTTGGCATGCTTGAACACGTCGCCGCAGCGATCCACGCCGGGCCCCTTGCCGTACCACATGCCAAAGACGCCGTCATGCCTGGCGCCGGGCGACAGGTTGACCTGTTGCGTGCCCCACAGCGCGGTGGCTGCAAGGTCTTCATTGACGCCGGGCTGGAACACGATCTGGCTTTGCGCCAGATGCGGCTTGGCTTTCCACAGCGCCTGATCGAGACCCCCGAGCGGCGAACCGCGGTAGCCGGAAACATAACCGGCGGTGTTCAACCCGGCCAGCGCGTCGCGTTGGCGCTGCAGCAGCAGCAGTCGAACCAGGGCTTGAGTGCCGGTGAGAAAGACCCGGCCTTGGTTGAGGGCATATTTGTCCTCGAGGGTGATGCTGCGCAGTGGCGCGTTCATGGCTGCTCCTGAATCTTTGTTGGACCTCGGAAGTCGGAGATGCGGCGACTTCGTGGGCCGCGCATCCTGCCTTGCCGTCCCCGGTCAGGACGGCGGCAGAATCTTACCCGGATTCAGGATGTTGTCGGGATCGATCGCGCGTTTGATGGTGCGCATCAGGTCGATGGCGACCTCGCCGTGTTCCAGCGTCATGTAGTTCTGCTTGCCGATGCCGATGCCATGCTCGCCGGTGCAGGTGCCGTCCATGCGTATGGCGCGCTGCGCCAGGCGCGAGGCAAAGCCCTTGGCGCGGGCAAGGTCCTCGGGGCTGTCGGCGTCGACCAGCAGCATCATGTGGAAATTGCCGTCGCCGACATGGCCCACCAGCGGGCCGGCCAGGTTGCCGGCTGCCTGGTCGAGGTCCAGGTAGCTCTCGGCAATGCAGTCCGCCAGCATCGAGATCGGCACGCAGACGTCGGTGGTGAGCGCCCGGCAGCCGGGCTTGAGGCCGAGGCCGGCGTAATAGGCGTCGTGGCGCGCCTGCCACAGGCGGCTGCGATCTTCGGGGCGCGTCGCCCATTCAAAATCCTGCCCGCCGTGCTCCGCGGCAATCTCCTGCACCGTCTCGGCCTGCTCCTTGACGCCGGTCGGCGAGCCGTGGAATTCGAAGAACAGCGTCGGCGCTTCGCGCAAGCTCGTCTTGCTGTGGCGGTTGATGGCCGTGATCGCCAGCTTGTCGAGCAGCTCGATGCGCGCCACCGGGACGCCGAGCTGTATGGTCTGGATCACGGTCCGCACCGCCGCCGCCAGCGTCGGAAACGCGCAGACCGCGCTGGAAATCGCCTCGGGCACCGGATAGAGCTTCACCGTCAGTTCGGTGATGATGCCCAGCGTGCCTTCGGAACCGATCATCAAGCGCGTCAGGTCATAGCCCGCCGCCGACTTGCGGGCGCGGCCACCGGTCTTGAGTATGCGGCCGTCGGGCAGCACCACCGTCATGCCCAGCACGTTCTCGCGCATGGTGCCGTAGCGCACGGCGTTGGTGCCCGAGGCCCGGGTCGCGGCCATGCCGCCGAGGCTGGCGTCCGCGCCCGGATCGATCGGAAAGAACAGTCCGGTGCCGTTCAGCGCGGCGTTCAGCGCCTTGCGCGTGACGCCGCACTGCACCGTGGCGTCGAGGTCTTCCTGGCGCACGGCGACGACCTGGTTGAGTGCCGACAGATCGATGCAGACGCCGCCCTGCACCGCCAGCAAGTGGCCTTCGAGCGAGGTGCCGGTGCCGAAGGCGATCACCGGCGTGCGATGGCGATGGCACAGGGCAACGATCTCGGCGACTTCCGCAGTGGACTCGGCGAATACCACGGCATCCGGCGGCATCGGCGCGTGCGAGGACTCGTCCTTGCCGTGATGCAGCCGCACGGCGGCGGCGACGGTAAAGCGCGCGCCGAAGCGGGCGGCGAGCGCTTCCGCCAAATCCTGCGGCAGCGGGGGTCGGTCGGTTGGGGCGTTCATGGCGATCTCCGGCGTTGGCGTGTCGCCGGATTCTACGCCGCGCCCATGGGGTTTTCAGCGCCCCGAATGGGCCTGCTTGCAGCGCGGGATTCTTCTGTCGCAGAGCAGGATCCCGATCGTCAATTTTCCATAGTCGGTCCGGGTGTTCTTGGGGCGATTATCGCTTTTGGCATAACAGCAATGTCATGGTGCGACACAGTGGCGTTTTGTGTATCATGACCAGCGACATTAAGCACGGCGTCATTCGAGCGCCGCATTCCTCCCCGGCAGGCAGAACTCGCAGCAAATGGCCGTTGCAAGGCGCGGCACCAGCGCTTCGACGGCACGACAGGGTGATAAGGGGAGTTGCCGTTGGATTCCATGAACAGCTTGTTCAGGCGCGCCGTACAGCCATGAGCGGCCGCCGCCTGACGCGCGCCGAGTTCGTCCGCCTCGTCGCCGGCCTGTGCCGCCTGCAGCGGATAGCTTTCGAACCCGAACTCCTGCTGCAGCATTTCCAGCCCGACGCCGACGGCCGCTATGGCTGGGCCATGCTGTTCGACGCCCTCGACCGCCTCGGCCTCGCCTACGAGGAAGTCGTCCTCGGCCAAGCCGCGCCGCCGGGCTTGCAGGTGGACGAGGTGGTGACGCTGGAAGCGCCGGTCGCGGCAAGCTCCGGCGCCGACAGCGGGGAAGATCGGGAATGAAGGAATTTCACGAAAGGGGACGGCGATGAACCAAGGGAAAAAGTTGGCGCTGATGAAACAACTGGGCAACAAGGCGGTCGAGCAAACGACGCTCTCCTCGCCGTTGCGGATGGCGATACGGCGCGAAACGAAGGGTGACGCGCAAGCCAGGACAGGGGCCGCGCGATGAGCGGGCTTGCGGAGATTCAGGCCGTTGGCGATGACGCCGCCGCACCGGCCGCCGAACAGGGCGATATCGCGCAACTCGCACCGGGAGTCTTCCTCAGCGATCTGCAACTGCAGCGCAGCGCCGACGGCCAGCACCTGCTGATTCTGTGCGATGAGGAAGCGGTGGCGATCTACGGGCCGATGGGCCCCAGCGTGGCGGTGGTGGAGTTCGCCGACGGCGGCCGGTTCACGGTGGAAAGCTTGCTTGATCTGTTGGCGGATTGATGAGGCGGGGATGAATCAAGGGCAGGTCTGAAACCGTGTGATGAACGGGATCGGAAAGGCGAGGGACCGAGGGGAAGGGCAATTGGGATTCGGGATTGGAGGAAGGGGAAGGAAATGGAAGAAACGACGGGAAGCAGGGTGATGTTGGCTCAAATGGCACAGGCATGTGGCTGCAAGAGTTGGCGCTGGCGGCACGGCGAATCGGTGGTGCCGGCAGCAAATCAAAACCTTTAGAGGAAAACCGCATGAACAAGACGCTATTTCAACGCATTACCGCCGCACTGCTGCCGCTCATCGTCGCCGCCTGCGCGGTGGGCGGTAGCGCGCAGTTGACGGGCGTCGACGAACGCGGCGCGCGGCTGGCGAAGGCCGAGGCGATGTTTGCCGAGCGCTGCAAGAAGGCGGGGGTCTTCATCCATCGCACGGCGGAAAACGTCGAAGGTGTCTTCCTGATGAAGCTGCGGCCCCAGGAGATCAATCACGGTAATCAGTATGCAATGGATGACCCGTATGGGCGGGATCATGGCGGAGACATCTTCGTTCAAAGCATGTTGCGCGGTTTCAACACGCCGCCAAGCAAACCAACGGCCTATACCCCGCTCCGTCTCGGTTATCACTACGTCGAAGCCCTCGATCCCAAGGACGGCAAGCGGTATCGCTATACGGGTCGTATCGAGGAGCCATGGCGGAGTGACAGCCGCTATTCGAAGGACTACAAACGATTCGTCCTCGACAAAATCCCAGCCTCTGGCCTCATGCCGCGCTACGGAGTCACATTCGAGGACATTTCCACCCACGAAGAGCGCAACTACTGGATCGCCGGCAGTTCGCTGAAGGTCATCGACCTTCAGACCAATGAAGTGATGGCCGAGCGCATCGGCTACATGATGGATCGCGGGCAGGGCAACACGAACAGCGGACGCTCGCCGTGGTTGTTTGCTGCCGACAATGCATGTCCGGCATTCATTGCTACGCACGGTGCTAGTGGCCAACCGGGCCAGACCGAACTATTCACTGCAAAAGTCCTGAAACCCAGTTTGGAGAAATGATCATGACAAACCCGACCGTTTCCGATTACCTGAAATATGCCAATCTCCAGATGGCGGCTGAAGCGTTCTTGAAAGATGAATTGACCGGAGAGGAACGTTACTCTGGCGGTAATTTGATTACCGCTCTCACTGCCGGCAACAAACGCTCCCTCAAATTCACCCGGCTCCAAGCCGAAGCCTTCGCCGCGCAGTGGACTGTGGTCGACCAAAAGGCCAACAGTTCAACCGGATTCAGCGGCACGCTATTCCGATCCAACAAGGACAATGAGGCGCTGGGCATACGCAAGGACGAACTCGTCCTCAGCTTCCGCAGCACCGAATTCATCGACGACCACGCCCGCGACAACAAGGCCACCAACGACCTGGAAATAGATGGTACCGGCTTCGCCCTGGGCCAGATCGCCGACATGGAAGCCTGGTACGCCCAACTGACCGCCGACCCGACCAAGCTTTCCGGCAAGACCTACTCCGTCACCGGCTACAGTCTCGGCGGACACCTGGCCACGGTCTTCAACCAGTTGCGCCAGGCCGAACTCCAGGCCGGACCGCCACCTGCCACGCTCGATCAGGTCATCACCTTCAACGGCGCCGGCGTCGGCGAAATCCGCAACGGCACTGTCACGGCCCTGGTCAACCGCTTCGTCCAACTTCGCCGCCAGGCCGCCGGCGCCGACGGCCTGGCGGGGCTCTTCCAGACCGCCACGGGCAAGCAGGCCTACCACGCGCTGCGCGCCGCCCTCGCCGTCAACCTCGGCGTGCCCACCGCCGCCATGAGGGATGCCGTCGCCAACGTTTTTGGCGCCCTAAACGAAGGCGACACGCTGCTGCAAGCCGACAGGAACCTGCTGCTCGGCGCCAACGGCGCGCTCACCCGCGCGCTTAAGGTGGCCGCCGTCGCCGCCGAGATTCCGGGACTCAAGCCCGGCGTCGAAAAGACCGACCAGCCGACCCGCGTAGACGACGCCATTATCGATGCCGAAAGGGTTGATTACCAGCTCGCCGTCATCACCGCCCAGACCGAATTCGACACGCGCTCGCGCTTGACAGTCGGCGACCTGTTGTCGGTTTTCACCAGCGGGGGTATTGCCAAAGGATACGGCGAACCGCGTCTGGGCAACCAGATCGACGCGGTCGGCTGGGAATTCTCCGCCGACAGACCAATCGCCCTGGTGGCCAATTCGCTTTGGCACTATGGCCAGGACGTCAAACTCTTTATCGAGGACCAGCCCAACGTGCGCAATGGCGTCGTTGCCGCCGTCGCCTCCGCCTCGGTCGCGGCGGGCGACTTCCGACCGCTCGTGGAAGGCTTCGCCACGCGTGACTTCGGCGACGACCACAGCCTGGTCCTGATCATCGATAGCCTCAACGTCCAGAACACCTTGCTGCAACTGCTGCCCGAGGCGCAGCGGAGCGAAGCCGCTGCAACGCTCAGCACCATCCTGAAAAACGCTTCCTGGCGCAAAGGTGTCGATGGCAGCAATGGCGGCGCGAATGCCCAAGGCCAGGCCGAAGGCGATGTCCTGGAGAACGTGGTCAACGCCCTGGCCGATCTCTTCCTCGGCCCGCAAGCCAAAGCCGACCGTCTCAACGGCAGCTCCGACGGCAACACCTGGGCAAAAGCCGACTCCAGCTATACCGGTGCCGACGGCCAGACCTACACCGGCCGCGACAAGCTCTATGCCACGCTGAAGGCCATCACCGACAGCGAAATCTACAAGCACATGCTGCCCGGCACGCTCACGCTGGCCGCCGCCGGGGTCGGCCTCAAGGACACGGCGCGTGATGACTTCGGCGCCTACGCCGCGCTCTACAGCCTGAGTCCGTTCGCCTTCAGCACCGGCACCGCCGCGCAGGCGGCCGTCTTCGACGGATCGGGGCTCTATGCCGTATGGAAAGCCGCCGCCGCGAACAAGAGGCAGGCAGCTACCGGCTTAAGCGGTGACCTGCTCGACGGCGGGCGCGAGTGCCATTGGCAGGCTGGCATGTCACGCGAAAGTCGGCGCTGGCGACACGGCGATTCGACGGCGACAGCGATCAACAACAAGGCATGGAGGAAGGCTGCATGAACAGGACGGCGTTTCAGCGGATTGCGAATTGGCTGTTGCCCTTTGTTCTGGTCGCTTGCTCGACGACGGGAGGCGCACAAAACCCGTCGAGCCGAGAGGACGGCCGGGCGCGCCTGGCGAAAGCCGAAGCGCTGTTCCAGGAGCGGTGCAAGACGGCCGGGGAGAAGATTCATCGCACGGCTGAGAATGTGGAAGGCGTTTTCCTAAAGAGGATAAGGCCGCGAGGAACAAATTATGGGGACCAATTCGCGATGGACGACCCATATGGTCATGACTCGACAGAAGATGAGTACATCAAGAGTTTTTTGGCGGGCCGAAATTCCAATGGGTACCTTACTCAGCCGGACCGTGCAGTCCGTTATGGCTATCGTTATGTCGAAGTCATTGAATCCGAGAATGGCAAGCGTTACCGCTATACGGGGCGGATCGATCAACCTTGGTTGCGCGACAAGCGGTATGGCGAATGGGTGCGTGAATTCGTGCTAGACAAAACTCCCGCCTCCGGTTCGATGCCCCGGTACGGCGTCACCTACGACGACATCTCGACTCGTGAGGAAAGGGAGTACTGGATTGCCGGCAGTTCCCTCAAAGTCGTCGACCTGCAAACCAATGAAGTCATGGCCGAGCGCATTGGCTACATGATGGATCGCGGACAAGGGGATCGAGGTGGCGGACGGTCGCCGTGGTTACTGGCAGCGAATACCGCTTGCCCAAGATTTCCGACTAACGCGAATCACACTGATCAAATCGGACAGTCTCGAAATTTTGTAGAGAAAGTCCTCGACCCAGTTCAGGAGAAATGAGATGACGACACCGACCATTACCGACTATCTGAAATACTCCAATCTCCAGATGGCTGCGGAAGCATTTCTCGCTAACAATGATGGCACCATCAAGTTGGATATCAAACAGGCACTTATTGATGGCAACCTCCACGCCTCCGTCTTCACCGCCACCCAGGCCACCGAGTTTGCCGCCCAATGGCAAGTCGTAGCCCAGAAATCTAATACGGGTACCGGCTTCTCCGGAACGCTATTCCGCTGCAAACTCACTGATCCTGCAAAAGGTCTTGTTGAAGGGCAGTTGGTCCTCAGCTTCCGCTCGACCGAATTCATCGACGACGCCGTGCGCGACAGCGCCGCCACCAACACATTGGAGATCGGCAACACCGGCTTTGCCTGGGGCCAGATCGCCGATATGGAAGCGTGGTATGCCGAACTGAAAGCCGACGCCACCAAGCTTGGCGGCAAGGCCTTCAGCGTCACCGGCTACAGCCTTGGCGGGCACCTGGCCACGGCCTTCAACCTGCTGCATCCGGGTGCTGCCCAGCAGGTCGTGACCTTCAACGGTGCCGGCGTCGGTCTGGTCAAGCAGGGCAGCCTCGTCGACGCGATGAACTATTTCCGCGACCTGCTGGCCAATCCTGCCTTGATCAAGACCAGGCTGGACCTCACCCTACCCGATCTCGCCAGTTTCTACGACACCTTGCGGACCAACCTCGCCAACAAGACCTGGAGTGCGGCACAGGCCAGGGACGCCCTCAACAACCTCAGCCTGACGAACCTCACCGAAAGCCAACTCGCCCTCTTTGCCGCAGAGAAGGCGCCCCTGACCAAGGCCTTGAACGACATCATCAACCTGCAAGCGGAAGCCCTGCGCATCGTGCCCTTGACCGCCGGCGGTAGCGGGTCGGATGCGAACGCCAGCCCGAAGGCAGTCCCGGCAGCAGAGATTCTCGCGCAAACCCTGGACTACCGCCTTGCCGTCGATCTTGCCGCCCGCAACACCGAGGCGGCCACCCTGATCGGTGGCGTGGCGCGGGGACTCACCGGGAAGGAATACCTTGCGGGCCGGGCGAGCAACCAATGGGACCTGGTCGGCAAGGAAACCACCACCCCGGCCTGGTCGGCAGTGGCCAATTCCCTCTGGCACTACGGCACCGATGTGCCAGTCTTCATCGAAGACCAGCCCATCGTGCGAGGCAGTATTGTTTCCGGCATCGTCGCCGCATCACTTGACTATGGCGATGTCAAGCTGCTGGTCGACAAGTACAACCAGAACAACTTTGCCGACACCCACAGTCTGGTCCTGATCGTCGATAGCCTCAACGTCCAGAACACCCTGCTGCAACTGCTGCCCGAGGCGCAGCGGAGCGAAGCCGCCGCGACGCTCAACACCCTCCTCAACAACGCCTCCTGGCGCACGGCGCAAAACGGCGACCTCATAACCGGCAATAGCCAGGGCCAAGCCGAAGGCGACGTTCTGGAGAACATCGTCAACGCCCTCGCCGACCTCTTCCTCGGCCCGCAAGCTCAAGCCCAGCGCCTCAACGGCAGCCCGGACGGGAACACTTGGTGGAGCACGACAGATACGGTCGTAGGCCAAGACGCCTACACCGGACGCGACAAGCTCTACGCCACACTGAAAGCCGTTACCGACAGCGACATCTACAAGAACATGCTGCCCGGCACGCTCACGCTGGCCGCCTCCGGCGCCGGCCTCAGGGACACGGCGCGCGATGACTTCGGCGCCTACGCCGCGCTCTACAGCCTGAGCCCGTTTGTCTTCAGCACCGGCACCGCCGCGCAGGCGGCCGTGTTCGATGGATCGGGGCTCTATGCCACCTGGAAAGCCGACCAGGACGCCCGCGCCGCCGGCGTGGCGAGCGAGGCGCTCCCGATCAGCGATGCCTGGCTCGCCGACCGGGCGGAGTTTCTTCAGCGCAAGAACTGGTTCAACGCGCAGAACCTCGGTCCGGTCAAGCCAATCCTTGATCCCGAAAAAGATAAGCATACTTATCAGACCGACAGCACCTTCTTCGAAGATGCGGCCAGCGGCTACCGGATCGCCCAGGGATTCAATCCGGACGCCCCCGCTTTCGACAACCTGCGCACCTATTACTTCGGCGACGAGCGCGACAACAACGCCAGGGGCCGCGGCGTCGACGATCACCTTTACGGTGGTGCGGGGAACGATCGCCTTGAAGGATGCACGGGGAAGGACGGGCGAGGTACAAGGGACATCAAGACTTGGCGCTGGCGATACGGCGATTGTGCAGTAAAGGCGCGCAACCGCGACACTTGGAGGAGGGCGGCATGAATCACAAACAGACGATATCCAACTTTGCGGCAGTCTTGCTGCTGCTCCTGATGACAGCCTGCCAGACCAATCCGACCCAGGCCGATCTCAACGCCGGGGAAGCTGCGGTAGCAAGGATCAAGGCGGCGCGGATCATGTTCGACGAGCGCTGCAAAACGGTGGCCGGGGAAAAGATCTACAAGACGGTCGACAATGTCGAGGGCGTGCTATTGATGAAACTGCGACCGCAAGCCGGAGGCCGCGAATGGGCTGACCGGATGTGGCCCGGCGCGGCGTTTGCGAGGGAGTCGCGCGCAGACGAGTACATCAAGACCTTCCTCGGTTACGAGCATCCGATTGGTGTCGACAATCGCACGCTACCGATAACCCCGACGTCGCGCGGTACGATCAGCACAGGCCGCAGTACACCGGGAGCTCTCCCTGGCTACCTATACGTCGATGTCATCGACGAGAAGGATGGCAAGCAGTATCGCCATAGGCTGGTCTACCGACCACGACCAACATCTCAAATTGGCTACATTGAGGCGGTTCTCGATAGGGTCGCAGCTTCCGATCCTGCTCCCCGCTACGCCGTCACCTTTGAAGACCATGTGATCCCGGAAGAACGCGCTCTATGGGTTGCCAGTAGCACTATCAAAGTGCTGGATCGCCAGACCGGAGAAGTGCTCGGCGAGATGACGCGCTATGCCCAGGCCATCGGTCCGGCTTCGTCGATAAATCCCAGCCCATGGCTGACGGCCGTTCGCTGTCCGGATCAGGCTTGGACAGGCGCCGATACACGCAAATTTGTTGACCAGATACTGATTCCGGCCAAGGAGAAATGACATGACCACACCTACAGTTGCGGATACCTTGAAGTTCGCCAATCTGCCGAAGCTAAAGGGGTCAGAGTCATTTGACTTTTCGAGCACCTAACATGCCACGTCGCCCGCGCATCCTTCTTGCTGACCATCCGCTGCACATCGTTCAGCGCGGCATCAACCGCGAGCCCTGCTTTTTCGCCGAGGAGGATTATCAGTGCTACCTCCATTGGCTCGACGAAGCGGCTCGTGCTTGCGGCTGCACGATACATGCCTAAGTGCTGATGGCCAACGACAAGCAGCGCGAGCGCATCGAAAAGGAGCAGGACCTGAAGACCCAGGAGCATGTGATCGCCCGCGAGCGGGCCAACCTGGCGCAATCGGACATGAAGATCGCCCAGCTCAGGAGCGAGGCCATCCGCCAGTTGCGCAACGAACGCGCGGAGACCGCCGACCGTTTCGAGAAGCTGGCGCAGGATCTGGCCAAGCAGGACCACCGCCACGGCCTGTTGGAACTCAAGGCGCCGCAAAACGGCCGCGTCAAGGATCTGGCCACACATACGGCGGGCACAGTGACGCAGCCGGGCACGATCCTGATGACCCTGGTGCCGGACGACGAAGCCTTGCACGCCGAGGTCTGGCTGTCGAACGAGGATGTCGGTTTCGTGCGGCCCGGGCAGGCAGTCAAGCTCAAGTTCGCCGCTTTCCAGTTCCAGAAGTACGGCATGCTCGACGGCAAAGTGGAGCAGATCGCCGCCGATGCCGCGGAGAAGGCGGAAAGCACCGCCGATCCCCGGCTGCCGCAAATGGCCTACCGCACGCTGCTCAGCCTGCAGCGGCAGACGCTTGCCGTCGATGGCGTGCCCTACCGGCTGGCGCCGGGCATGCAGCTTGCCGCCGAGGTCAAGCTCGGCGAGCGGACGATCCTCGAATACCTGTTGTCGCCGGTGCGGAAGGCCTGGCATGAGGCGGGGCGGGAGCGCTAGCGGGTCTTTGGCGGTGCGCGCGATATTTGGCGTCCTGGATCAGGAGGTCAGCGGCTGATGACTAACGTACTCGTTGACCATCTTGCTAAATTTGGTCATAATCGTCGGTTCAGCTGGAGGGGTTCCCGAGCGGTCAAAGGGATCAGACTGTAAATCTGACGGCTCTGCCTTCGAAGGTTCGAATCCTTCCCCCTCCACCAGCAGGTTTTGGCAACAGGTTTTACAAGGCGGTTAGCGGACAAGTAGGGCGGGCGGCGGTAGTTCAATGGTAGAACCTCAGCCTTCCAAGCTGATTACGCGGGTTCGATTCCCGCTCGCCGCTCCAGTTTCTGTTTTGCGCAGTTTTGAGTTTCAGCCCTTGTAGCTCAGTGGTAGAGCACTCCCTTGGTAAGGGAGAGGTCGCGTGTTCGATCCACGCCAAGGGCACCATTAATCTAGTGCATTTTTGTTGGGGTAATCGACATGGCAAAAGGCAAGTTTGAGCGGACGAAGCCGCACGTAAACGTGGGGACGATTGGTCACGTGGACCACGGCAAGACGACATTGACGGCGGCGATCACGACGGTGCTGTCGTCGAAGTTTGGTGGCGAGGCGAAAGCCTATGACCAGATCGATGCGGCGCCGGAAGAAAAGGCACGCGGCATCACGATCAACACGGCGCACGTCGAGTACGAGACGAAGAACCGTCACTACGCGCACGTTGACTGCCCGGGCCACGCCGACTACGTCAAGAACATGATCACGGGTGCTGCGCAGATGGACGGCGCGATCCTGGTGTGTTCCGCCGCCGACGGCCCCATGCCGCAGACCCGCGAACACATCCTGCTGGCGCGCCAGGTTGGCGTGCCCTACATGGTCGTGTTCATGAACAAGTGCGACATGGTCGATGACGCCGAACTGCTGGAACTGGTCGAAATGGAACTGCGCGAACTGCTCAGCAAGTACGAC
>JACPUD010000034.1 GCA_016192435.1 Rhodocyclales bacterium
CTGGCCGACATCACGCGCATCCTGGCCGACCAGCAGATTTCCACCGCCGCCATGATTCAGCGCGAGCCGGGCGAGGGCGAAGACCAGACCGACATCATTATGCTGACCCACATCACGCGCGAGAAGAACATCGATGCGGCGATTACCAGGATCGAGGCGCTGCCGGTGGTGAAAAAGCAGGTGATCCGCCTGCGCATGGAAGAGCTGGGCTGACATGAAGTACATCTCCACTCGCGGCGGCGCAGAGCCGCAGGAATTCTGTGACATCCTGCTCGGCGGCCTGGCGCCCGACGGCGGGCTCTATCTGCCCGAAGCCTATCCCCAGGTGGCCGACCGGCTCGACGAATGGCGCGGGCTGTCCTATGCGGAGCTGGCTTTCCGCGTCCTCGGCCTGTTCATCACCGACATTCCGCCGGCTGACCTCAAGGCGATTTGCGACAAGACCTATACGGCGCAGACTTATCGCTGGAGCCGCGATCCGGCCAAGGCGCAGGACATCGTGCCGCTGACCACGCTGGAAGCCGATTTCCACTTGCTGGAGCTGTCCAACGGGCCGACCTTGGCCTTCAAGGACATGGCCATGCAATTGCTCGGCAACCTGTTTGAGTACGTGCTCGATCGGCGCAATGAGACCATCAACATCCTCGGCGCGACCTCGGGCGACACCGGGTCGGCGGCGGAATACGCGATGCGCGGCAAGCACGGCGTCAAGGTGTTCATGCTGTCGCCGGAAGGCAAGATGAGTTCCTTCCAGCGCGCGCAGATGTATTCGCTGCAGGACGACAACATATTCAACATCGCCGTGCGCGGCATGTTCGACGACGCCCAGGACATCGTCAAGGCGGTGTCGAACGATGCCGGGTTCAAGGCGAAATACAAGATCGGCGCGGTGAATTCGATCAACTGGGCGCGCGTCGCGGCACAGGTCGTGTATTACTTCAAGGGTTATTTCGAGGCCACCCGGTCCAATGCGGAGCACGTGGCGTTCTGCGTGCCCTCGGGCAATTTCGGCAACATCTGCGCCGGCCACATCGCGCGCATGATGGGCCTGCCGATCTCGCGGCTGGTGCTGGCCACCAACGAGAACGACGTGCTCGACGAGTTCTTCAGGAGCGGCGTGTACCGGCCGCGCGCCACGGCGGAAACCCATGTGACGTCGAGTCCCTCGATGGATATTTCCAAGGCGTCGAATTTCGAGCGCTTCGTTTTCGATCTGGTCGGCCGCGACGCAACCATGGTGCGTGAACTGTGGCGCGAGGTCGATGCCGGCGGCAGTTTCAGTCTGTCGGGCGGTCCGTACGCGGCGCGGCTGCCGGGCTACGGCATCGTTTCAGGCAGCAGCTCACATGCCGATCGACTGGCGACGATACGCGATGTCTGGCAGCGTTACGGCCAGATGATCGACACCCACACGGCCGACGGCGTCAAGGTGGCACGCGAGCACGGCCTTGCCGGGGTGCCGATGATCGTGCTGGAAACGGCCCAGGCGGTGAAGTTTGCCGAGACGATACAGGAGGCGCTGGGCCGCGATCCGGCGCGGCCGGCGGAACTGGAGGGGATTGAAGACTTGCCGCAGCGGGTGGAGGTGGTCGATGCGGCCGTGGATCAGGTGAAGCAGCTTATTGTTCGCCACTGCTGAGGCGAGGGGGGCGGGGGCGGTTCAGATGGGTGGGGGGTGCGATGGTTTTGTAGGGCCGACTTCAGTCGGCCGGGGTTACGTTACGTTGGCGGACTGAAGTCCGCCCTACGGTCGGCCGGGATTACGTTGGCGGACTGAAGTCCGCCCTACAGTCGGCCGGATTACCATGGCGGACTGAAGTCCGCCCTACAGACCGCCCTACGGTTCGCCCGTTCGCCCGTTCGCCCTACGGTTCGTCCTACAGGTAAATCACCGCGGGGAACACCGTCACGGCGAGTACCAGGATCAGCCATTCCATGTTGTAGCGGGCCAGCATTCCGGTGAAATGCATGACCAGCACGACGATGGCGATGATGTAGTAGAGGATGAAGAGCATTGTTTTTCTCCGTGGGCGGCAGCCATCCGGAAATGCATCGAGTGGATAACACCAGGCCAATTTCTTGAAGATTCTAGCATCAATGACTCGATGTCAAGGTCAGGCTCGCGGCTTTTAGTTTGAATGGAATTTCCTGCCCGCGCCGTGCGCGGGCACCGCGGAACGCCGCCTGGGCGCGCAGATCGAGAGGCTGCTGGACGATCTTTCCGGCGCGTCCGGTGCCGCCGATCAACAGCGTCTCGCCACCGCTCACGGCGACGCCGACCAGTTCGTCGTTCTTGGTCAAGTCGATCAGCATCAGCCCCTTGCCCTTGGCCATTTCCCTGAGTTCGGCCAGCGGGAACAACAGCAGCCGGCCGCCCTGGGTCAGTACGGCGACGCTGTCGCCCAGTACAGGCGCCGGCGGCAGCGGCTTCTCGCCCTTGTCGAGAGTCAGGAAGGCCTTGCCCGCCTTGTTGCGCGCGACCATGTCGGCCACGCTGGCGACGAAGCCGTAGCCGCCGGAACCGGCCACCAGGTACTTGCTCTCCGGCGCGGCAGTCAGCACCTGCGCGAGCTTGCCACCTTCCTGGAAGTCGATCATGGTGTTGAGCGGCGCGCCGTCGCCGCGGCCGCCGGGCAGCTCGGAAACCCTGACGCTGTAGCTGCGGCCGTTGCTGTCGATCACGATCAGCGGCCAGATCGTCCGCGTTTCCACTACCAGCCAGGGGAAGTCGCCGGTCTTGTAGGTGATGCCGGCGGCATCGAGGCCGTGGCCCTGGCGCGCGCGTACCCAGCCGTTCTTCGAAATGATCACCGTCACCGGCTCGTCGGGCACGGCAATCTCGCCCTGCGAGATCGGGGTCACGGCTTCGAGCAGGGTGCGGCGCTCGTCACCGAAGCGCTTGGCATCGTCGCCGATTTCCTTCTGGATCAGCTTGGTCATCTCGTTCTTCGAGTCGAGCAGTTTGTTGAGCTGGCCCTCTTCGGCGCGCAGGTCGCCGAGTTCCTTCTCGATGCGGATGCCTTCGAGGCGTGCCAATTGCCGCAGACGGATTTCGAGGATGTCCTCGGCCTGGATTTCGGTGAGGCCGAAGCGCGCCATCAGATCGGGCTTGGGCTCGTCGGATTCGCGGATGCACTTGATCACTTCCTCGATGCGCAGGAACACCGTCATGCGCCCTTCGAGGATATGCACGCGGCGCAGCACTTCGGCCAGACGGTGCCGGCTGCGGCGCTCGACGGTGGCGAAGCGGAAGGCGATCCATTCGTGGAGGATGGTCAGCAGGTGCTTCTGCTGCGGGCGCCCGTCGCGACCAACCATGGTCAGGTTCACCGGGATGCTGGATTCGAGGCTGGTATGCGCCAGCAGCACGGCCATGAACTCGTCCTGCGGGATGCGCGAGCTCTTCGGTTCGAGCATGATGCGCACCGCCTGCTGGTCGCTGGATTCGTCGCGCACGCTGTCGAGCACGCCGAGCACCAGCGCCTTGAGGTTCTTCTGCTCCTGGCTGACGTCCTTCTTGCCGGCGCGCGGTTGCGGATTGGTCAGGCCTTCGATTTCCGACAGCACCTGCGCCACCGAAACGCCGTGCGGCAGTTCGTAGACGATGACGCGCCACTGGCCGCGCGCCAGCTCCTCGATGCGCCAGCGCGCGCGCATGCGCAGGGAACCGCGGCCGTTGGCATAGGCGTCGCGGATGTCGGCCGGGGTCGAGATGAGCTGGCCGCCGCCGGGAAAATCCGGTCCCGGCATCACGGCGAGGACTTCTTCCAGCACCGCCTCGGGCTTCTTGATCAACAGGCGCGCGGCCTCGGCCACTTCGCGCAGATTGTGCGGCGGAATTTCGGTGGCCATGCCGACCGCGATGCCCGATGCGCCGTTGAGCAGCACCACCGGCAGGCGCGCCGGCATCAACTGCGGCTCGCTCATCGAGCCGTCGTAGTTGGCGATGAAATCCACCGTGCCGCGATCGATCTCGCCCAGCAGCAGGTCGGCGAAGGGCGTCAGGCGGCATTCGGTGTAGCGCATCGCGGCGGCGCCGTCGCCGTCGCGCGAGCCGAAGTTGCCCTGGCCGTCGACCAGCGGATAGCGCAGCGTGAAGTCCTGCGCCACGCGCACCATGGCGTCATAGACGCTGGTGTCGCCGTGCGGGTGGTACTTGCCGATCACGTCGCCGACCACGCGCGCGCTCTTGACGTGCTTGGCGCTGGCGGCCAGGCGCATCTCGTTCATGGCGTGCAGGATGCGGCGCTGCACCGGCTTCAGGCCGTCTTCCACCTGCGGCAGGGCGCGCGCCCGCACCACGCTCATGGCATAGGCGAGGTAGGCGCGCTCGGCATAGGCGGCCAGCGGCAGCGAAGTTCCGTCGCCGGGATCGAGAGTTGGTGCTGGCGGTACGGCGGGCGGCGGCGGGTTGGCGGCGGCCGCGTCCGTGGGCGCGGGCTCGTCGAACAGGTCGGGGGTGTCGTTGTTCATGATTGCGGCTTAACGTGGAATATATTGCCAAACGCGCCGCGTCAGGTTCGAGCGCAGCGAGCCGATTGATAGCCTCCCCCGCGAGGGGGAGGATGGGAGGGGGCGGGCCCAATTGCCAGCATGAGGCGTCACGACTTCAAGGTATTTCATGATGCGAAGTGGTTCATCGAAGCTATGAGCGTTAGATGTCGGCTTCGATCAGGTGGCCTTTTTCTTCCATCCAGGCGCGGCGCGAGGAGGCTTCGCCCTTGCCCATCAGCAGGTTGAAAAGTTTCGAGGTCGGTTCATGGGCGGCGGGCAGGTCGACCACCGGCAGCACGCGGCGCGTGGCCGCGGCCATTGCGGTTTCGCGCAACTGGTCGGGATTCATTTCGCCGAGGCCCTTGAAGCGGCCGACTTCGACGGCGTCCTCGCGGATGCCTTCCTTGACCAGGCGATCCCTGATGGCGACCAGTTCGCCCTCGTCCAGCGCGTAGAGGCGGCGTGCCGGACGTTTCTTGCCCGAGGCCGGCACGTCGATGCGGTAGAGCGGCGGCTGCGCGATGAAAACGTGGCCGTTGCGGATCAGGGCCGGGAAGTGGCGATAGAACAGGGTCAACAGCAGGGTCTGGATGTGGGCGCCGTCGACGTCGGCATCGGACATGATGATGACCTTGCCATAGCGCAGGTTGGACAGGTCGGGCGCGGCGTCGGCCGCGTGCGGATCGGTGCCGACGGACCCGTGGGGGTCCACACCCAAAGCCACCGCGATGTCGTGGATCTCGTTGTTGGCGAACAGGCGTCCGGCCTCGACTTCCCAGGAATTCAGCACCTTGCCGCGCAAGGGCAGGATGGCCTGGGTTTCCTTGTTGCGCGCCATCTTGGCCGAGCCGCCGGCCGAGTCGCCCTCGACCAGGAAAAGTTCGTTTTCACTGATGTCGGTCGATTCGCAATCGGAAAGCTTGCCCGGCAGCACGGCGACGCCGGATTGCTTGCGCTTCTCGACCTTCTGCGCATTCTTCTGCCGCGCCAGGGCCTGGCGGATCGAGAGTTCAGCGATCGCCTTGCCGGCCTCGACGTGCTGGTTGAGCCAGATCTCGAAAGGGTCGCGGATCATGCTCGACACCAGCTTGACGGCTTCGCGCGAATTGAGCTTTTCCTTGACCTGGCCCTGGAACTGCGGATCGAGGATGCGCGCCGAGAGGACGAAGGCCATGCGGCTGCAGACGTCGTCTTGCTGCAGCTTGACGCCGCGCGGCAGGAGAGCGCGGTGCTCGATGAAGGACTTGACCGCCTCGAAGGCGCCGGCGCGCAGGCCGGATTCGTGGGTGCCGCCGGCCACCGTCGGAATCAGATTGACGAAGGACTCGGAGGCGACCGGTTCGACATGCCAGCCGATGGCCCAGGCCGCGCCTTCGCCCGCGGCGAAGTCGGCATGATCGGCGTCGGCATATTTCTCCGCGGCATACAGCGGGGCCACGGCTTCGGCATTGCCGGCCTGTTCCGTCAGGTAGCCGGCAAGGCCGGTCGGGTAGCTCCAGGTCTTGGACTGCACGCTGCCGTCGGCCTGTTCGATGTCGAGGCGCACCTTGACCCCCGGCAGCAGCACGGCCTTGGAGCGCAGCAGGCGTTCCAGTTCGGCCGGCGGCACCTTGGGTGCGTCGAAGTATTTCGGATCGGGCCAGACGCGCACGCGGGTGCCGCTCTGGCGGCCGCAAGCGCCCATTTCGGCAAGTGCGCCGACGTGTTCGCCGCCGCCGGAAAATTCGATGGCCCAGATTTTTCCTTCGCGCCGCACCTCGACCGAAACGCGGGTGGACAGCGCGTTGGTCACCGCCACGCCGACGCCGTGCAGGCCGCCGGAAAAGGCGTAGGCGGAGTTGCCGGTGCTCTTGTCGAACTTGCCGCCGGCATGGAGCCGGGTGAAGGCCAGCACCACCACGGGGACTTTTTCGTCGGGATGAAGGCCGACCGGGATGCCACGGCCGTCGTCGGTGACCGTGATCGAGCCGTCCAGATGCAGCAGCACGTGCAGGTTTTTCGCATGGCCGCCGAGTGCTTCGTCGGCCGAGTTGTCGATGACTTCCTGGATGATGTGCGCCGGCGAGTCGGTGCGGGTGTACATGCCGGGGCGCTCGCGCACCGGCTCCAGTCCCTTGAGGACGCGGAAGGAGGATTCGTCGTAGGTGGGGGTGACAGCCATGGGTCGTATTGTTTTAACGTGAGACAACGTGTTCGGAGTGCTCGGTGATAGTCGAGCGCAGCGAGCAAATTAGTAGCCTCCCCGCGAGGGGAGGATGGGAGGGGCGAGCCTTTAATTCGCCTTTCGCCTGTTTCATCTTCGGTGGGTGGCGCTGGGTGCCATGAGTGTTCTAGAAGCGTGAATCGGCGAGGCAATCGACCAGGCCGGTGCGCCAGTCGGGCAGGGCCAGGCCGAAGTCACGGCGGAATTTCGCGCAGTCCAGCCGCGAATTGGCCGGCCGTGGCGCCGGCAACGGATAGTTGGCGCTGGCGATACGGTGCACCACGGGCGCTTTGTCAATCAGGCCGGCACGCTGCGCCTCGGCGAAAATGGCTTCGGCATAGCCGTGCCAGCTGGTTTCCCCCGCGGCGGCGAGATGGTAGAGGCCGTTGGGGACTTCCTTGCGGGCGGCGATCAGGGCGGTGACGTCGGCCAGGTGGCGGGTCCAGGTCGGGGCGCCGAACTGGTCGCCGATCACGCGCAATTCGCTGCGCTCCCTGCCCAGTCGCAGCATGGTCTTCATGAAGTTGGCGCCGTGCAGGCCATAGACCCAGCTGGTGCGGAAGATCAGGTGGCGGCTGTCCGCTGCCGCAATCGCGAGTTCGCCGGCGCGCTTGCTGCGGCCATAGGCGGACAGCGGCGCGGGGGTGTCGTCTTCGGTGTAGGGCGCGGCCTTGCGGCCGTCGAAGACGTAATCGGTCGAATAATGGATCAGCATGGCGCCGAGCCGTTTGGCTTCCTCGGCGAGGATGGCGGGGGCCAGGGCGTTGATCGCGTCGGCCACGGTCGGCTCGGTTTCGGCCTGGTCCACCGCGGTATAGGCGGCGGCATTGACGATCACGGTGGGCGCTACGGCACGCACGGCGTCGCGCAGGGCATCGGCCTGGGCCAGGTCGAGTTGCTGCCGGTCGCGGGCGATCACTTCGCCGAGACAGGCCAGCGAGCGCTTCAGTTCGCGCCCCAATTGCCCGGCGGCGCCCGTCAGCAGGATTCTCATGCGAAGGTTTCTGCCTGGGCCAAGGGCGTACCGGCCACGTCCTTGGCCGCCAGGAGCGGCTCTGCCGTCAGCGGCCAGGGAATCGCGAGTTGCGGGTCGTTCCACAGCAAAGTGCGGTCGTGTGCCGGACTCCAGTAGTCGGTGGTCTTGTAGAGGAACTCGGCCGCGTCCGAGGTGACGCAGAAGCCGTGGGCGAAGCCGGGCGGTATCCAGGCCATGCGTTTGTCCGCGGCGGACAGCGTGAAGGCTACCCACTGGCCGAAACTCGGCGACGAGCGGCGCAGATCGACCGCCACGTCATAGACGGCGCCGGCGGTGACGCGGATCAGCTTGCCCTGGGCGTGTTCGATCTGGTAATGCAGGCCGCGCAAGACATTCTTCTGCGATTTCGAATGGTTGTCCTGGACGAACTCGGCGTCTATGCCAAGCTCCGCAAATGTGCGCTGGTTCCAGCTCTCGTAGAAGTAGCCGCGCTCGTCGCCGAATACTTTCGGCTCCAGCAATAACACCTCGGGGATCGCGGTGGGTACGACCTTCATCCGCGCACCTCCTGCGTCAGCAGGTTCTGCAGGTACTGGCCGTACTGGCTCTTGGCCAGCGGCTCGGCCAGCTTCGCCAATTGCGCGTCGTCTATCCATTTCTGGCGCCAGGCCACTTCCTCGGGGCAGGCCACCTTGAGGCCCTGGCGCTTTTCGATGACCTCGATGAACTGGCCGGCTTCGAGCAGCGATTCGTGGGTGCCGGTGTCGAGCCAGGCCATGCCGCGGCCCATGATCTCGACCTTGAGCTGGCCGCGTTCGAGATAGACGCGGTTGAGGTCGGTGATTTCCAGTTCGCCGCGCGGCGAAGGCTTGAGCTTTGCCGCGATGTCGCAGACCTGGTTGTCGTAGAAATACAGCCCGGTCACGGCATAGCGCGACTTCGGCGCTTTCGGTTTCTCCTCGATGCTGATGGCGCGTCCCGTCGCGTCGAACTCGACCACGCCGTAGCGCTCGGGGTCGCTCACGGCGTAGGCGAACACCGTGGCGCCAGCATCAACTCTTGCAGCCTGCTGCAACTGCTGGCCGAAATCGTGACCGTAGAACAGGTTGTCGCCCAGCACCAGCGCCGACGGATGATCGCCGACGAAATCGCGGCCGATGATGAAGGCCTGGGCCAGGCCGTCGGGGCTGGGCTGCACCGCGTACTCGATCGAGAGGCCCCATTGCGCGCCGTCGCCCAGCAACTGCTCGAAGCGCGGCGTGTCCGCCGGCGTCGAGATCAGCAGGATCTCGCGGATGCCGGCCAGCATCAGCGTGGTCAGCGGGTAGTAGATCATCGGCTTGTCGTAGATCGGCAAGAGCTGCTTCGATACCGCCAACGTGACCGGGTGCAGGCGGGTGCCGGAGCCGCCGGCGAGGATGATGCCGCGAGTTCCGGTCATTTTCGGTCTCCGTAGTTGCGATCCATCCACTGCCGGTATTCGCCGGAGACGACGTGCGCGACCCAGGCCGGGTTGTCCAGATACCACTGCACGGTCTTGCGCATGCCGGTCTCGAAGCTTTCCTGCGGCGTCCAGCCCAATTCGCGCTGGATCTTGGCGGCGTCGATCGCGTAGCGCTTGTCGTGGCCGGGACGGTCGGCCACCGAGATCTTTTGTGCTCGGTAGCTGCGCCCATCGGCGCGCGGCTTCAATTCGTCGAGCAGGGCGCAGAGGGTGTCGACCACCTCGAGGTTGGTCTTCTCGTTGTGGCCGCCGATGTTGTAGGTTTCGCCCGGGACGCCGCGCTCGAACACCAGGCGCAAGGCGCGCGCGTGGTCATCGACGTAGAGCCAGTCGCGCACGTTGTCGCCCTTGCCGTAGATCGGCAGCGGCTTGTCCGACACCGCGTTGTGGATCATCAGCGGGATCAGCTTCTCGGGAAACTGGCAGGGGCCGTAGTTGTTCGAGCAGTTGGTGATCACCGTCGGCATGCCGTAGGTGTGATGCCAGGCGCGCACCAGGTGGTCGGAGGCGGCTTTCGATGCCGAGTAGGGCGAGTTCGGCTGGTAGGGGCTGGTCTCGACGAAGAGGCCGCCGCCTTCTTCTGCCGGACCCAGCGAGCCGAAGACTTCGTCGGTCGAGACGTGATGAAAGCGGAAGCCGGCCTTGGCCTCCGGTTCGAGGAAGGACCAGTAGGCGCGCGCCGCTTCGAGCAGGGTATAGGTGCCGCTGATATTGGTTTCGATGAAGTCGCCGGGACCGTGGATCGAGCGGTCGACATGCGATTCGGCGGCGAGGTGGATCACGCCGGCCGGCTGATGGTCGATGAACAGCGTGTCCAGCGCGGCGCGGTCGCAGATGTCGCTGCGGCTGAAAATGTGGCGGCCGCGATCGGCGAGCCCGGCCAGGGATTCGAGGTTGCCGGCATAGGTCAGCTTGTCGATGTTGACGATGCGCCAGTCGCTCTCGGCGATCAACTGGCGTATCAGGGCCGAGCCGATGAAGCCGGCGCCGCCGGTAATGAAGAGGGTTTTCATGGCAGTTCAGGGAATGTGTGGGCATCGCGGCCAACGCGGAGGCGCTATTGTATTCGATCAAAATATGCCTTCGACCGGGGCAGCCCCGGCGCCTCGGTCCGGGCAGGTTTGGGACTAGGATTCGCGTCAGGCTTGACCTGAAAAATAGTTTAGGTTTAAAATATATCAATCGTAGGTAACGTCGCGACTCAAGGAGATTGGAATGCGCATTGTTTGTCTGGGCGGTGGCCCCGCCGGATTGTATTTCTCGATCCTGATGAAGCAGGCCAATCCGGCCAGCGACATTACCGTTATCGAACGCAATCAGGCGGATAGCACTTTCGGCTGGGGCATCGTGTTCTCCGACAAGACCATGGACGGCTTCCGTCAGGACGATCCCCAGGTGGTCGCGGAAATCGAACGCAACTTCCACCACTGGGACGACGTCGATGTGTTCTTCAAGGGGCGCCGGATGGTGTCGGGCGGCCACGGCTTCTGCGGCATCGGGCGTCTCAAGCTGCTGCAGATCTTCCAGGCGCGCGCGCGCGAACTCGGCGTCAAGCTCAAGTTCGAGACCGAGTTCAAGGACCCGGACGACTACTCGCGCGAATACGACCTGGTGATCGGCGCGGACGGCGTCAATTCGACCACCCGCGCCAAGTACGCCAGCCACTTCAACCCGCGCATCGACGTGCGCAAGAACCGTTTCATCTGGCTCGGCACCAAGATCAAGCTCGACGCCTTCACCTTCGCCTTCAAGGAAACCCCCTGGGGCTGGTTCAATCTGCACGCCTACCAGTTCAACGAGGAATGGGCCACCTTTATCGTCGAAACCCCGGAAGAAACCTGGCTCAAGGCCGGCATCGACCAGATGGACCCCGACCAGTCGATCGCGTTTTGCGAGGAGCTGTTCGCCGACATGCTCAATGGCGCCCGCCTGATTTCGAACGCACGCCACCTGCGCGGTTCGGCGGTCTGGCTGAAGTTCAACCGCGTGCTCTGCGAGCGCTGGTTCAAGGACAACATCGTGCTGCTCGGCGATGCCGCGCACACGGCCCATTTCACTATCGGCTCGGGCACCAAGCTGGCGATGGAGGACGCGCGAGCCCTGGTCAAGGTGCTGAGCAGCACCGAAGGCGACGTGCCGACGCGGCTGGCGCGCTACCAGTCCGAGCGTGAAATCGAGGCGCTCAAGCTGCAGAGCGCGGCGCGCAACCGCATGACCTGGTTCGAGGACGTCGACCGCTATGTCGGCATGGAGCCGGAACAGTTCGCCTTCGCCGTGCTCACCGGCAGCCAGCGCGTCGGCCATGCCAACCAGAAGCTGCGCGACCCGGCCTACACCGACGATTTCGACCGCTGGTTTGCCGCCCGCTGCGGCCAGCCGATCGCTCCCGGGGCGGCGCCCGTGCCGCCGATGTTCACACCCTTCAGGCTGCGCGGCCTGACCCTGGGCAACCGCGTCGTGGTTTCGCCGATGTGCATGTATTCCGCCGATCAGGGCATGCCGACCGACTTCCATCTGGTCCATTACGGCAGCCGCGGCATGGGCGGCGCGGCGCTGCTGGTGACCGAAATGACCTGCGTTGCCGCCGATGCGCGGATCACGCCGGGTTGCACCGGCATCTGGAACGATGCACAGGCCGGTGCCTGGCAGCGCATTGTCGACTTCATCCACGCCAACGGCGAGACCAAGGTTTCGCTGCAGATCGGCCACGCCGGACGCAAGGGTTCCACGCGCCTGGCCTGGGACGCCATCGACCAGCCGCTGCAATCCGGCAACTGGCCGCTGCTGGCGCCGTCGCCGCTGCCTTACCTGCCCGGCGTTTCGCAGACGCCGCGGGCAATGGACCGCGCCGACATGAACCGCATCAAGGCCGAGTTCGTCGCCGCCACCCGCCGTGCCGTCAGCGCCAACTTTGACATGGTCGAATTCCACGCCGCCCACGGCTACCTGATGTCCTCCTTCATTTCGCCATTGACCAACCAGCGATCGGACGAGTACGGCGGCAGCCTGGAGAACCGCTGCCGCTATCCGCTGGAAGTGTTCCGCGCCATGCGCGAGGTGTGGCCGGCCGAGAAGCCGATGTCGGTGCGCATCTCGGCCCACGACTGGGTGGCCGGCGGCAACACCCCGGACGACTCGGTCGCGGTCGCCAGCCTGTTCAAGGAGGCGGGCGCCGACATCATCCACGTCTCGTCGGGCCAGGTCAGCAAGGAAGAGGCGCCGGTATACGGCCGCATGTTCCAGGTGCCGTTTTCCGACCAGATCCGCAACGAACTGCAGGTGCCGACCATTGCCGTCGGCAACATCTTCGAAGCCGATCACGTCAATACCATCATCGCCGCCGGCCGTGCCGACCTCTGCGCCCTGGCGCGGCCGCATCTGGCCGATCCGGCCTGGACCCTGCATGCCGCCGCCGCACAGGGCGTCAAGGACATTGCCTGGCCGAAGCAGTACCAGGGCGGCAAGGTTCAGCTCGAACGCAATCTGGAGCGCGCGGCCCAGCTCGCGCTGGTCGCGTGACCGCTGACGCGACTTCGGCCGGCAAGTCCGCGGCGCGCCACGCGCTGGTGACGGGCGGCGGGCGCGGCATCGGCGCCGCGGTCGCGGCCGCGCTGATCGCGGCCGGCCATCGCGTCACCGTGAGCGGCCGCGACAGCCGGACGCTGCAGGACATGGTGCAGCGACACGCCGGTTCCGGGCGCTGCCAGGCGGTGGTCATGGACGTTGCGGACCGTGAATCCGTCGATCAGGCAATGACGCTGGCACGCGCCGGCTTCGGCCCGATTTCGATCCTGGTGAACAACGCCGGACAGGCGGAGAGCGCGCCGTTTCTGACGACCGACGCCGACCTGTTCGAGCGCATGCTGGCGGTGAATCTGCACGGCGTGTTCCATTGCACCCAGGCCGCGCTGGGCGACATGCTCGCCGCCTCATGGGGGCGCATCGTCAATGTCGCCAGCACCGCCGGCCTGGTCGGCTATGCCTATGTCGCCGCCTACTGCGCGGCCAAGCACGGCGTGATCGGCCTGACCCGGGCGCTGGCGCTGGAATATGCGGCCAAAGGGATCACGGTCAATGCGGTCTGCCCCGGCTATACGGAAACCGACATAGTTGCCAAGGCCGTGGCGAACATCGTCGCCAAGACCGGACGCGATGAGGCGCAAGCGCGCACGGAACTGGCCAAAGGCAATCCGATGCAACGCCTGGTCACGCCGCAGGAAGTCGCCGACACCGTGCTCTGGCTCTGCGGCGCCGGTGCCGCCAGCATCAATGGACAATCGATCGCCGTGGCCGGCGGCGAAGTCATGTGAGGAGCATCCGATGAAGCATCTCGCGGGGAAACCCCACCAGTTGCCGGGCAACCGGCAAAGCCTGAAGGCCTACCAGGCACGCCATTTCAGCTATCGCGTCGAGGGCACGGTGGCCGTGGTCAGCCTCAACCGTCCCGAGCGCAAGAACCCGCTGACCTTCGATTCCTATGCCGAGCTGCGCGACCTGTTCCGCAATCTGGTCTATGCCGACGACGTCAAGGCCGTGGTGCTGAGCGGCGAGGGCGGCAACTTCTGCTCCGGTGGCGACGTGCACGACATCATCGGCCCGCTGACCGAACTCGACATGCCGGGCCTGCTCGCCTTCACGCGCATGACCGGCGACGTGATTAAGGCCATGCGCGCCTGTCCGCAGCCGGTGGTCGCCGCCATCGACGGCATTTGCGCCGGCGCCGGCGCGCTGCTGGCGCTGGGTTCCGACCTGCGCCTGGGCACCGCGCGTTCGAAGACCGCCTTCCTGTTCTCCAGGGTCGGGCTCGCCGGCTGCGACATGGGCGCCTGCGCCATGCTGCCGCGCATGATCGGCCAGGGCCGCGCCAGCGAACTGCTGCTGACCGGCCGCGCCATGGGCGGCGAGGAGGGCGAGCGCTGGGGCTTCTTCAACCGCCTGTGCGAGCCGGAGGCCCTGCTCGCCGAGGCGGCGAAGCTGGCGCAGGACCTGGCGACCGGCCCGAGCTTCGCCCACGCCATGACCAAGAAAATGCTGCAGCAGGAATGGAACATGGGGGTCGACGAGGCCATCGAGGCCGAAGCCCAGGCCCAGGCCATCTGCATGGCGACCAACGATTTCCATCGCGCCTACCATGCCTTCGTCGCCAAACAGAAGCCGGTGTTCGAAGGGGACTGACATGGCAGACACGAGCTACCTAGACTGGCCCTTCCTTGAACTCCACCACAAGTCCCTGGCGCTCGAACTCGAGCGCTGGGCGCGGCAGAACATTGACGATGCAGCGCATGCGCGCGGCGAGGCGACCGATGCAGCCTGTATCGAGCTGGTGCGCAAGCTCGGTGCGGCGAACTGGATAAGCTATGCCGTCGGCGGCAAGGACTGGGGCGGCAGTGGCGAGACCATCGACACGCGCGCCATCTGCCTGATCCGCGAGACCCTGGCCCGCCACTCGGGCCTGGCGGATTTCGCATTTGCCATGCAGGGTCTGGGCAGCGGCGCCATCACCTTGCACGGCAGCGACGCGCAGAAACGCAATTACCTGACGCGCGTGGTCGCAGGATCCGCCATTGCGGCCTTCGCCCTGTCGGAGCCGGAAGCCGGGTCCGACGTCGGCGCGATGCGCTGCGCCGCGCACCGGGACGGCGACAGCTATGTGCTCAATGGCGAAAAGACCTGGATTTCCAATGGCGGCATCGCGGATTTCTACGTGGTGTTCGCCCGCACCGGCGAGGCGCCCGGCACGCGCGGCATCAGCGCCTTCATCGTCGATGCGGATACGGCGGGACTGGAGATCGCCGAACGCATCGAGGTCATCGCGCCGCATCCGCTGGCGCGCCTGCGCTTCAGCCATTGCCGCATCCCGGCCGGCCAGTTGCTGGGCGAGCCCGGCCAGGGTTTCAAGCTGGCGATGCGCACGCTGGACATTTTCCGCACCTCGGTGGCCGCCGCCGCGCTGGGCTTCGCCCGGCGCGCGCTGGACGAAGCCGTGCAGCGCGCCATGGCGCGCAAAATGTTCGGCCATACCCTGGCCGATTTCCAGTTGACCCAGGCCAGGCTGGCCGACATGGCCGCCGCGATCGACGCCGCGGCGCTGCTGGTGTATCGCGCCGCCTGGTTGCGCGACCAGGGGCGGACGGTGACCCGCGAGGCGGCCATGGCCAAGATGGTCGCCACCGAATCGGCGCAGCAGGTGATCGACTCGGCGGTGCAAATCTTTGGCGGGCTCGGTGTCGTCAGCGAAGTGCCGGTGGAGCGCCTTTACCGCGACATCCGCGCGCTGCGCATCTACGAGGGCGCCACCGAAGTGCAGAAGCTGATCATCGCCCGCGAACTGCTCAAAGAAGCCGCCGCGAACGCCGCCCCATGAATCGCCCCAAGGAGAGCAATGTGAACATGAGCCAGCAGGAAGTCATGCCCGAGTCGGGTATCCAGATACTGCAGCCCGCCGGCTGGGCCGCTCCCAAGGGCTATTCCAACGGTATTGCCGCGCGCGGCCGCACCGTGGTGGTCGGCGGGCAGATCGGCTGGGACAGTCAGTGCCGCTTCCATACCAGCGACTTCGCCGGTCAGGCCAAGCAGGCGCTGGAAAACATCGTCGCGGTGCTGGCCGAGGCCGGCGGCAAGCCCGAGCACATCATCCGCATGACCTGGTACGTGATCGACAAGCGCGAATACCTGGCGTCCTATCCGGCGCTGGGCCGCGCCTATCGCGAGGTGATCGGCCGCAATTTCCCGGCCATGACCGCGGTGCAGGTCGCCGGCCTGATGGAAGATGCGGCCCGGGTCGAAATCGAGGCGACGGCGGTCATTCCCGATTGAAGGCGCAGGATGCGGCGCGGCAACGGGCGTGCTCGCGCTGAATTAAAATGTGCGGATGAAAGCTTCCGCATCACAATTCCTCGACATCCGCGGCCGCCGCCTGCATGTGCGCCTCTGGGGCAGTGAGTCGGCACCCCTGCTGGTGTTGCTGCACGGCTGGTGCGATGTCTCGGCCTCCTGGCAATTCGTTGTGGACGCCCTGGCAAAGGACTGGCGCATCGTCGCGCCCGACTGGCGCGGCTTCGGCCTGTCGGCGTGGAACCATGACGTCTACTGGTTCCCCGACTACATCGCCGACCTCGACGCCTTGCTCGATCACTATTCGCCGCAGGCGCCGGTGCGCCTGGTCGGGCACAGCCTGGGCGGCAATGCAGCTTGTCTCTATGCCGGCATTCGTCCGACGCGGGTGGCGCAGCTGATCAATCTCGAAGGCCTGGGTCTGCGCCGCTACGCGCCGGACGAGGCGCCCGAACGCTACGCCAACTGGCTGGACCAGTTGCGCGATACGCCGAGTTTCCGCTCCTATCCCGATCGCGCAGGGTTTGCTGCCCGGCTGCAAAAGGAAAACCCGCGCCTGTCGGACGAAAAGGCCAGCTTCCTGGCCCTGTGCATGGGCGAAGACGACGGCGCGGGCGGGATACATCTGGCCGCGGATCCCTTCCATCGCTGGGTCAATCCGACGATCTACCGCGTCGAGGAGGCGAAGGCGATCTGGCGCCGGGTGACGGCGCCGGTGCTGTGGGTCACGGCGGCCGACTCCGTCATCTTCAAGCAACTGTTCGCCATCGATTCCGAGGAGTACCGTAGCCGGATCGCGTGCTTTGGCGACGTGCGCGAGGTGATGCTGCAGGACTGCGGGCACAACCTGCATCACGACCAGCCGCAACAAGTGGCCCAACTGATCGAGGAATTCTTCGTCGCATGAAAGCCCTCAACGCCGATCTCCACTGCCATTCGACCGTGTCGGACGGGCTGCTCGCGCCGGCCGACCTGGTGCGGCGCGCCCACGGCAACGGCGTCGAACTGCTGGCCCTGACCGACCACGACGAACTCGGCGGGCTGGCGGAGGCGCGCGCGACGGCGGACGAGGTCGGCCTGCGTTTCGTCGATGGCGTCGAAGTGTCGATTTCCTGGGGCGACGACCAGACCGTGCATATCGTCGGTCTGGCGGTCGATCCCGCCGATGCGGCATTGAGCGCCGGACTGCAGCAGATCAGGAGCGGGCGCGACGCGCGGGCCGGACGCATGGCGGCGGAGCTGGATAAGGTGGGCATCCACGGTGCCTACGCAGGCGCATTGCGTCATGCCGGCAATCCGGCGCTGGTCAGCCGTTCGCATTTCGCCCGTTACATCGTCGAGCAGGGGCATGCCAAGGACGTCAAGTCGGTGTTCGACTACTGGCTGGCCAAGGGCAAGCCGGGCTATGTCGAGCACGCCTGGGCGACGCTCGAAGACGCGCTGCGCTGGATAGTCGGCGCCGGCGGCATTGCGGTGGTCGCCCATCCGGGGCGCTACCGGCTGTCGCGCGCGGAACGGCACGAATTATTCGGCGCCTTCAAGGAACTTGGCGGGCGCGGCATCGAAGTCTTGTCGGGTTCGCACAAGGACGACGAGGTGCGGGAGTTCTCGCGCATCGCCCGCGAGTTCGGCTTTCTTGCCTCGCGGGCCTCGGACTTTCACGGACCGGGCGAAAGCTGGATCGACCTGGGGAAAATGCCCGATCTGCCCGAGGGCCTGACGCCGGTCTGGACCCAGCTCTGATCGCAGCGGAGCGAAGACTTCATGCCGGCGGCGCAAAGGGCCGGTAAAATCCCGCGCTTCGTCTTCCGTCCCCGGTTCCCGGCATGGCCCAGCTATTCCACATTCATCCCGAGCATCCGCAGCCGCGCCTGATCAAGCAGGCCGCGGAAATCGCCCGGAGCGGCGGACTCATCGCCATGCCTACCGATGCCGCGTATTCGCTGGCGGGCGTCGCCGGTTATGCGCCGTTGCTCGACCGCATCCGCAGAATCCGCGGCGTGGATGAACGGCATCACTTCACGCTGATGTGTCGCGACCTGTCCGAGATCGCCACCTATGCGCGGGTGGACAATGCGCAGTATCGCCTGCTGAAGGCCTCCACGCCGGGTAGCTACACCTTCATTCTGGAAGGCACGCGCGAACTGCCGCGGCGGCTGTTGCACCCCAAGCGCAAGACCATCGGCCTGCGCGTGCCGAATCATCCGCTGGCATTGGCGTTGCTGGAAGAACTCGACGAGCCGCTGCTGACCTCGACCCTGATCCTGCCAGGATCGGAGGCGCCGCTGGCCGATGCCGACGAGATCCGCGAGCACTTGGAAAAACTGCTCGATCTGGTGATCGATGCCGGCCAGTGCGGTACGGCGATGACGACGGTGATCAACCTGACCGGCGCCCAGCCGGAACTGGTGCGCGCCGGGCAGGGATCACTGGCGCCCTTCGGGCTCGAATGACGCGGTCTGCTAAAATCGCCCACTCCCATGAATGTTATCCAGACGCTGGCGATTTCCGCCCTGCCGATCATCTTTGCCATCACGCTGCACGAGGCGGCGCACGGCTATGCGGCAAGGCACTTTGGCGATCCGACGGCCTGGCAGATGGGGCGCATCAGCCTGAATCCCTTGCGCCACGTCGACATGGTGGGAACCCTGCTGGTTCCGGCGCTGATCCTGCTGGTTTCGGCAGGAGGCCTGCTGTTCGGCTGGGCCAAGCCGGTGCCGGTGAATTTCGGCAATCTGCGCCGTCCCAAGCAGGACATGCTCTGGGTTGCCGCCGCCGGGCCGGGGGCGAACCTCGTCATGGCGCTGGGCTGGGCACTGGTATTGAAGCTGGCAGTCGGCAGTCCTGACATGGTCTATGCGGAGGCACTGAAGGAAATGGCGCGGGTCGGCATCAGCATCAACGGCGTGTTGATGGTGTTGAACTTGCTGCCCTTACCGCCGCTGGACGGCGGGCGCATAGCGGTCAGTCTGTTGCCGCCGCGCGCCGCGTGGAAGTTTTCCCAGCTGGAACGCTGGGGCTTTCCGATCCTGCTGGCATTGCTGTTCCTGGGGGTGCTGGATACCATCCTGCGGCCCCTGTTGCGGGTGTTCAACACCCTGATTCGCATCCTTTTTGGTTTTTGACATGTACGCAGAAAAAGTTCTTTCCGGCATGCGCCCGACCGGGCGCCTCCACCTGGGCCACTATCACGGCGTGCTTGCCAACTGGATCAAGCTCCAGCACGAGTACCCCTGCCTGTTCTTCGTCGCCGACTGGCACGCCCTGACCACGGCCTACGACGAACCGGGCACGATCACCGCCAACGCCAACGACATGGTCATCGACTGGCTGGCGGCGGGCGTCGACCCGTCGCAGGCGACGATTTTCATCCAGTCCAAGGTGCCGGAGCACGCCGAATTGCACCTGCTGCTGTCGATGATGACGCCCTTGAGCTGGCTGGAACGCGTGCCGACCTACAAGGACCAGCAGGAAAAGCTGACCCACAAGGATCTGACGACCTATGGCTTTCTCGGCTATCCGCTGCTGCAGGCGGCCGATATCCTGATTTACCGCGCCAACCAGGTTCCAGTGGGCGAGGACCAGGTGCCGCACGTCGAATTCACGCGCGAAATCGCGCGCCGCTTCAACCACCTGTATGGCCGCGAACCCGGCTTCGAGGACAAGGCGCGCGAGGCCGTGAAGAAGCTCGGCAGCAAGCGCGCCAAGCTCTACGACGAACTGCGCACGCGCTACCAGGAAAAGGGTGAAGGCGAGGCGCTGGAACAGGCCCACGAGTTGCTGAACGAGGCGCAGAGCCTCTCGCTGGGTGATCGCGAGCGTCTCTTCGGCTGGCTCGAAGGCACGCGCAAGATGATCCTGGTCGAGCCCGATGCGCTGCTGACCCATGCTTCGCGCATGCCCGGGCTGGACGGCCAGAAAATGTCCAAGTCCTACGGCAACACCATCATGCTGCGCGAGGATGCCGAAACGGTGGGCAAGAAGATCCGCACCATGCAGACCGATCCGGCGCGGGTGCGGCGCACCGATCCGGGCGATCCCGAGAAATGCCCGGTGTGGCAGTTCCATCTGATCTACTCCAGCGAAGAAGTTCGCGGCTGGGTCCAGACCGGCTGCCGTTCGGCCGGCATCGGCTGCATCGAATGCAAGCAGCCGGTGATCGACGGCGTGCTGCGCGAGCAGGAGCCGATGCGCGAGCGGGCCAGGATGTACGAGGAGGATCCGCAACTGGTCAAGAACATCATCGCCGACGGCTGCGAAAAGGCGCGCAAGCTGGCGCAGGAAACCATGCGCGACGTGCGCGAAGCGATCGGACTCGATTACTCGTGATCGACAACGCGATACAGGGGCCGGCCGACGCTCCATTCGCCGCTCAGGTCGCCGCGCAGGTCGCCGTGTTGCCAGCGCCAACTCTTGCCGCGGGCGACACGCTCGAGCATCACCTGCCGAAAGTCTATGGCGAGGTCATGGCGGAAATGCCGCGCGACCTGTATATCCCGCCGGATGCGCTGGAGATCATCCTCGATTCCTTCGAGGGCCCGCTCGACTTGCTGCTCTACCTGATCCGCCGCGCCAACATCAGCGTGCTGGACATCCCGATGGCGCCGCTCACGGCGCAATACTTGGTCTATGTCGAGGCCATGCGCAAGGGCAACCTGGAACTCGCCGCCGAATATCTGCTGATGGCGGCCATGCTGATCGAGATCAAGTCGCGCATGCTGCTGCCGCGTCCGCCCAAGGCGGAGAACGGCGAGCCGGAAGATCCGCGCGCCGAGCTGGTGCGCCGCCTGATCGAATACGAGCGCATGAAGGCCTCGGCGGCACGACTGGACGAAATGCCGCAGGCCGGGCGCGACTACGAATGGATCACGGTATGGATCGCCGACAAGGTCGTCGAGCGCCAGCCCGAGGTCAGCCTGCATGACCTGCAGGTGGCCTGGCTGTCGCTGATGAAACAGGCGCGCGTGCATCAGCACCACAAGATCCATCGCGAGGAACTGTCGGTGCGCGAGCACATGAGCATCATCCTGCGCCGCCTGCAGGGCAGTGGCTACGTGGTGTTCGACCAGTTGTTCGACCTGACGCTGGGTGCGCAGGGGCTGGTGGTGAGCTTTCTGGCGATGCTGGAACTGGCGCGCGAATCGCTGATCGAGATTACCCAGAACGAGGCTATGGCGCCCATCTACGTGAAGCTGCCCGATGCTGCCGTTATATAAACCCGAAGACTACAAGCGCGTGCTGGAAACCGCGCTGCTGGTGGCCAGCGAGCCGCTGCCCCTGTCGGAGCTGAAAAAGCTGTTCGACGAGGAGTTCGACGACGACACCTGGCGTACACTGCTGGATGATCTGCGTCGCGACTGGGCGAATCGCGGCGCCGAGCTGGTGCAACTGGCATCCGGCTGGCGCTTCCAGACCCGCCCCGAGTATCAGTCCTACATCGATCGGCTGAAGAACGACAAGCCGCCCAAGTATTCGCGGGCGGTGATGGAAACGCTGGCGATCATCGCCTACCGCCAGCCGGTGACGCGCGGCGACATCGAAGATGTCCGCGGCGTGGCAGTATCGCCGAACATATTGAAGGTGCTGGAAGGACGTGGCTGGATCGATGCCGTGGGGCATCGCGATGCGCCGGGGCGCCCGGCGCTGTATGCAACGACAAGAAAGTTTCTCGATGACCTCGGCCTGCGCAGTCTCACCGAACTGCCGCCATTGACTGAAATTGAAAGGGTGATCGATCTTGGACAAACCGCAATCGCCGAAGCCTCCCCGATCCAGGCAGCGGGCACCGAACAGCCGGACCTCGGCCACCCAGGACCAGGGCAAGCAACAGAACGGCAGCCCGACCAACCCGCCGACGGGCAACTCCTCCTCTCCGAGCGGGAACCGGAAGGCTTCGCCGAACCGCCCATCGCGCAAGGCTAGTCCCTTCCGGCCGCCGCAAGGTTCGCCGCGGCTTCAGGCCGAGGCCGCGCCGCGCATTCGCGGCGGTTCATCCTTGCCGGCCCACGCCAGGCGGCGCAACGACCCCGTCTTCATTGATCCGCCCAAGCTGCACAAGGCTTTGGCCGATGCCGGCTTCGGTTCGCGGCGCGAACTCGAACAATGGATCGTCGCCGGCCGTGTCAGCGTCAATGGCCTGCCGGCGCATGTGGGCCAGCGCGTCGGCCCCGAGGACAAGATTCGCGTCAATGGCAAGCTTGCGCAGCTCAAGTTCCAGTTGCGGCTGCCGCGCGTGCTGGTCTATCACAAGCCCGAGGGCGAGATTGTGTCCAGGGACGATCCGGACGGTCGCCCCAGCGTGTTTGCCAAGCTGCCGCGGCTCAAGAGCGGGCGCTGGATATCCATCGGCCGCCTGGATTTCAATTCCTGCGGGCTGCTGTTGTTCACCAACGACGGCAATCTGGCCAATCGCATGATGCATCCGCGCTATGAAATCGAACGCGAATACGCGGTGCGTGTGCTGGGCGAGGCGACCCCCGAAATGCTCGAACGCTTGCGCAGCGGCATTCAACTGGAGGACGGCCTGGCCAGTTTCAGCCTGATCGCCGAAGGTGGCGGCGAAGGCGCCAATCGCTGGTATCGCGTGGTTCTCTCCGAGGGGCGCAACCGCGAAGTGCGGCGCATGTTCGAGGCGGTAGGGCTGGTGGTCAGCCGCTTGATGCGCGTCCGTTACGGTCCGGTGCATCTTTCGCCGCGGCTCAAGCGCGGCCAGTGCCGCGATCTGGAGCCGGGCGAGGTCCAGGAACTGCTGAAATTGCTGCCGGCCGAGCACAAGACCACGGCACCGGGCGGATTCGCCGGGGACATCGACGGCGACGGTGCGTTCGACGGTGATGACCCCGATGGCGATCGAATTGATTTGGCAGAGAAATGAGGCCTCTGCTATAATCTTTAGCCTTTGGTTGGCACCGTTCTCGGGAGAGAGAGAAGGAATGGGCTTTTTGGCCCATTTTCTATTTGTGCGCTGTATTCGTGTGGCGAGTGTGTGGGTTTGTATGCAACTGCTTGATTTGATTGAGACGACTGTGACGGGTTTGGGCTACGAACTGGTTGAATTCGAAACCAGTCCGCGGGCTCGGCTGCTGCGCGTCTTTATCGACAGGCCGGAGGGTGCCGCGGCAGACAAGAGCGGTATCACCGTCGAGGACTGCTCCATCGTGAGCAACCAGCTCAGCCGCGTCTTCATGGTCGAGAACGTCGACTATGACCGCCTCGAAGTTTCCTCTCCCGGACTCGATCGTCCGCTGGTCAAGCCGGCGGACTACCGCCGTTTCGCCGGGCACGAAGTGCAGATCAAGCTGCGTGTTCCGCTGGGCAATCAGCGCAATTTCAGCGGTGCACTTGAAGGATTGCAGGAAGAGGGTGGAGTGGAGATGGTCTGCCTGCGGGTGAATGAAACACAGCATCGGTTTGCGCTCGAAAATATCGATCGGGCGCGCCTGGTGCCGAAGTTCTGATTAATGCTGGAGGACTCACATGAGCCGTGAATTGCTGCTGTTGGTCGATGCCCTGGCCCGCGAAAAGAATGTTCCGCGGGACATCGTCTTTGGCGCCCTTGAAATGGCGTTGGCGTCCGCGACGAAGAAGCGTACCAACGACGAAGCCGATGTGCGCGTCGATATAGATCGCGAAACCGGTGAATACGAGTCCTTCCGCCGCTGGTTGGTGGTGCCTGACGACATGGTCGAGAATCCCGAACTGCAGATTGGCCTGACGGCCGCGCAAAAGCAGATTCCGGACATCGTGCTCGAAGACTTCATCGAGGAAGGGCTTGAGCCCATCGATTTCGGCCGCATCGGTGCCCAGGCCGCGAAGCAGGTTATCCTGCAGAAGATCCGCGACGCCGAGCGCGAGCAGTTGCTCAATGACTTCCTCGATCGCAAGGAGTTCCTTGTCAGCGGCACCGTCAAGCGCATGGAGCGCGGCAGCGCGATCATCGAGGCCGGGCGCATCGAGGCCTTGTTGCCGCGCGACCAGATGATTCCCAAGGAAAACCTGCGTCCCGGCGACCGCGTGCGTGCCTGGCTGATGAAAATCGATCGCCAGGCGCGGGGCCCGCAACTGATCCTGTCGCGTACCGCTCCCGAGTTCATCATGAAGCTGTTCGAACTTGAGGTTCCCGAGATTGAGGACGGCCTGCTCGAAATCAAGGCCGCTGCCCGCGATGCCGGCATGCGCGCCAAGATTGCCGTCAAGTCCAACGATCCGCGCGTCGATCCGATCGGCACTTGCGTCGGCATGCGCGGGTCGCGTGTTACGGCGGTGACCAATGAGCTGTCCGGTGAACGCGTCGATATCATCCTCTGGTCGGCCGATCCGGCGCAGTTCGTGATCGGCGCGCTGGCGCCGGCCGAGGTGCAGAGCATCGTGGTCGACGAAGAAAAGCATGCGATGGATGTCGTGGTCGATGAGGACAACCTGGCGATTGCCATCGGGCGCGGCGGACAGAATGTGCGCCTGGCGTCGGAGCTGACCGGCTGGACCATCAATCTGATGACCATCGAGGAGTCGCAGAAGCGGTCCGAAACCGAACACAGCTCGATCCGCGCCCTGTTCGTCGAAAAGCTGGACGTCGACGAGGAGGTGGCCAACATCCTGATCGAGGAAGGTTTCTCGACACTCGAGGAAATCGCTTACGTTCCGCTGGCGGAAATGCTCGAAATCGACGCCTTTGATGAGGCCACGGTAACCGAGCTGCGCGATCGTGCACGCAACGTGCTGCTGACCGAAGCCATTGTCGACGAAGAGCAGATGGAGAAGGTCGCCGACGACCTGCTGTCGCTCGATGGCATGGACAAGCCGCTGGCGGCGAAGCTGGCAAAGAACGGCGTTACCGACCGCGATGCATTGGCGGACCTGGCAACCGACGAGTTGATGGAAATGACCGGCATCGATGCCGAGCGGGCGACGGCGCTGATTACTGTTGCGCGTGCCCACTGGTTTGCCGAAGAAGAATGAGAGGTAGGGCATGGCTTTGATGACTGTTTCCCAATTTGCGACCGAGCTGAAAATGCCGGCGCCGGCCCTGCTTGAGCAGCTGGCCAAGGCCGGCGTCAGCAAGCAGGCATCCAATGACACCCTGTCGGAACAGGACAAGACGCGACTGCTCGACTACTTGCGCAAGTCGCACGGCGAAACCGCGCCCAAGGCCAAGATCACCCTGACCCGCAAGCAGACAAGCGAGATCCGGGCCTCCGATTCCACCGGCAAGGCGCGGACGATTCAGGTTGAGGTCCGCAAGAAGCGCGTATTTGTCAAACGCGATGCCAGCGAGCTGGCGGCAGAAGCCGCGATTGAGGCGCCCATCGAAGCTGTTGCGGCGGAACCCGTCGCAGTCGCTGCTCCGGAGCCTGTCGCGCCGGTGGTCGAGGTCGTTCCGGTAGTTGAAGCACCGGCCCCCGTGGCAGTCGAGGTGCCGGCCGCACCGGTCATAGCGGAACCCGTCGCGGAAGCTCCGCCTGCGGTAGCGCCGGTTGCCAAGCCGGCGTCGGTAACCCGGTCGGTGATCGATCCCGCGCAGCGCGCCTTGCGTGAAGCGGAATCGAAGCGCCAGGGCAAGCTTTCGGCGATCCAGGCCGCAGAGTTCAAGGAAAAGAACGAGCGTGAAGCCCGTGCCCGCGCCGAAGCCGAGGCCCGCCTGGCCGAACAGCAAGCGGCGCTGGCTGCTGCAGAGGCGAAGAAGGTCAAGGAGGCCGCTGCTGCCGCTGGAGTAACCGGCACCATACATAAGCCGGCGGCGAAGCCGGAAGACGGCAAGGCCAAGCCCGCGAAGAAAGACGCATGGAAGGACGATGCCGCCAAGCGTCGCGCCATCAAGACCCGCGGCGACGCCGGCACCTCGGGTTGGCGCGGTTCCAAGGGCGGCGGCCGCCATGGTGGGCGGCACGGACATGCAGAGGAAATGCAGCCGCAGCAGCCGGTCGAGGCGATCGTGCGCGACGTGCATGTACCGGAGACGATCTCCGTCGCCGATCTGGCGCACAAGATGACCGTCAAGGCCACCGAAGTCATCAAGACCCTGATGAAGATGGGCTCCATGGTCACCATCAATCAGGTGCTCGATCAGGAAACCGCCATGATCCTGGTCGAGGAAATGGGGCACAAGGCCTTTGCCGCAAAACTCGACGATCCCGATGCATTCCTCGCCGATGAAGGCGAGCACAAGGACGTGGCGCAACTGCCGCGTGCACCGGTGGTTACGGTCATGGGTCACGTCGATCACGGCAAGACCTCCCTGCTCGACTACATCCGCAAGAGCCGTGTCGCGCATGGCGAGGCAGGCGGCATTACGCAGCATATCGGCGCCTATCACGTCGAAACGCCGCGCGGCATGATCACCTTTCTCGACACACCGGGCCACGAGGCCTTTACGGCGATGCGTGCGCGCGGCGCCAAGGCGACTGACCTGGTCATTCTGGTGGTCGCTGCCGACGACGGCGTCATGCCGCAGACCAAGGAAGCCATCCATCACGCAAGGGCGGGCAACGTCCCCTTGATTGTGGCCGTGACCAAGATCGACAAGCCCGACGCGAACCTGGAACGGGTCAAGCAGGAACTGGTTGCCGAAGGCGTGGTGCCGGAAGAATACGGTGGCGACTCGCCCTTCGTGGGTGTTTCGGCCAAGACCGGGGAAGGCATCGACGCCTTGCTGGAACAGGTGCTGCTGCAGGCCGAGGTGCTGGAACTGACCGCGCCGGTGGAAGCGCCGGCCAAGGGTTTGGTGATCGAAGCGCGCCTGGACAAGGGCAAAGGCCCGGTGGCGACCATACTTGTGCTGTCGGGCACGCTGCGCCGCGGCGATGTGCTGCTGGCCGGGGCGGTGTTTGGACGCGTACGCGCCATGATCGACGAGAATGGCAAGTCGATCGATGCGGCAGGGCCCTCGATTCCGGTCGAGATTCAGGGCCTCACCGACGTGCCGGCGGCCGGCGACGAAAGCATGGTTCTCCTCGACGAGCGCAAGGCGCGCGAAATCGCCTTGTTCCGCCAGGGCAAGTTCCGCGACGTCAAGCTGGCCAAGCAGCAGGCCGCCAAGCTGGAGAACATGTTCGAGCAGATGGCCGAAGGCGAGATCAGGACCTTGCCCTTGATCATCAAGGCTGACGTACAGGGTTCGCAGGAAGCCCTGGTGCAATCCTTGAACAAACTGTCCACGGCCGAAGTCAAGGTCAGTGTGATACACGCCGGTGTCGGCGGCATCAGCGAATCCGACATCAACCTGGCAGCGGCGTCCAAGGCCGTGGTCATCGGCTTCAATACACGTGCCGACGTAGGCGCGCGCAGGGCCGCCGAAAGCCTCGGCGTCGACATCCGCTACTACAACATCATTTATGCCGCCGTGGACGAAGTGAAGGCTGCCTTGTCCGGCATGTTGGCGCCCGAGAAACGGGAAGTCGTTCTTGGCCTGGTCGAGATTCGTCAGGTGTTCCGGATTTCCCGCATCGGCGCTGTCGCCGGTTGCATGGTGCTGTCCGGCATCGTCAAGCGCAATGCCTCGGTACGACTGCTGCGCAACAACACGGTTGTGCACACGGGCGAACTGGATTCTCTCAAGCGCTTCAAGGACGACGTCCGCGAAGTCAAGGAAGGTTTTGAGTGCGGTTTGAGCCTCAAGAACTTCAATGACATCAACGAGGGCGATCAGCTCGAAGTGTTCGAGGTTCAGGAAATCGCCCGCACCCTGACCTGATCCGCAATGGTCACCCGACGCGGCTCAGGTCAAGGTGCAGGTCACGGTTATGCGCGCTCTGACCGCGTTGCCGAGCAGATCCGCCGCGAACTGGCGGATCTGCTGCGTTTCCATCTCAAGGATCTGCGCATCGCGCCCAAGCTGACGCTGGTCACGCTGACTGCGGTCGAGGTGACTGCCGATTATGCGCATGCCAAAGTGTTCTACACATCGTTGGCCGATCCAGCGGCCAATGAGATGATCGCCGAGGGCCTGCAGCACTCGGCCAGCTTCCTGCGCCGCGAGCTGGGTCGCCGGGTTCGCATTCATCATATTCCCGAACTGCATTTCATCTTCGATCCGTCGGTGCAGGAAGGCTCGCGTCTCTCGAAGCTAATCGACGAGGCGGTGGAGTCCGACAAGAAGCTGCACGACGATTGAGCGCGGTGCAAGCAAAGGCCGGCAAGGTTCCGCGCCGCAAGCTCGACGGAGTGCTGCTGCTGGACAAGGCGCTCGGCATTTCGTCCAATCACGCCCTGCAGGCGGCACGTCGCCTCTATCGTGCCGAAAAGGCCGGCCATACCGGAACGCTTGATCCCCTGGCGACCGGCCTTCTGCCCTTGTGTTTCGGCGAAGCGACCAAGTTTTCCGGCGAACTGCTCAATGCCGACAAGCGCTATGTGGCGACAGTGCAACTCGGGCTTACCACCGACACGGCGGATGCCGAAGGCAGCGTGCTGCAATGTCGTCCGGTAACGAGCAGCCTTGCGGACGTGGAGGCAGCACTGGCGGCTTTTGTCGGCGAACTCGACCAGGTGCCGCCGATGTACTCGGCGCTGAAGCGCGATGGCAGACCGCTTTACGAGTATGCCCGGGCCGGAATCGAAGTCGAGCGTGCGGCGCGGCGCGTCAGCATCCATGAACTGCGGCTGCTTCCCGGGCAAACTGATTTGGCCAACGGCCGCTTCGACTTCGAAGTTCATTGCAGCAAGGGAACCTATGTGCGAACCCTGGCCGCCGACATCGGTGAGCGCCTTGGCTGCGGCGCGCATCTGGCGGCCCTGCGCCGCACCGGGATCGGCGCGCTTGATGTGGCCCAGGCGTATTCACTCCCAATGCTCGAAGCGCTGTCAGCCGAGGCGCGCGACGCCCTGCTGTTGCCGCCCGATTCACTGCTGGCCAGTCTTGCCGAAGCCCGACTCGATGTGGCCGATGCGGCCCGATTGAGGCACGGCCAGGCGGTTCGCTGGTCGGGCGAGGAAGGTAGCCGCTTGCGTGTTTATGACGCCGAACGCGGCTTTATCGGAATCTGCCGCCAATCCGCCGACGGCTGGCTGCAACCGCAGCGGCTGGTCGCAGGTGTCTAGGGAAGGAAATAGCGCTTAAAGCTTGATCAGAATACATTCGGAACGTTATAATTCGCGGTTCTCCAAGAGCCCAACATCACAGGATCAGCAAGGAAACCACAATGGCAATTTCTACTACCGACAAAGCCAAGATCGTCACCGACTACCAGCGTGCCCAGGGTGACACCGGCTCTCCCGAAGTTCAGGTGGCGCTTCTCACGGCGCGCATCAATGACCTGACAGGTCATTTCAAGGCACACACCAAGGATCATCATTCACGTCGCGGCCTGCTCATGATGGTCAGCCAGCGCCGCAAGTTGCTGGATTACCTCAAGCGCAAGAACGCAGACGGCTATCGTTCGCTGATCGAGCGTCTTGGTCTGCGCAAGTAATTTTCTCGCCCAAGCGCCGGTCCGGGACATTGCCACGCGCGATGCACTGTGCGCCCTTACTGCGCAGGCTTGCTGATCAGGCCGGTGCAGCCGTGAAGGCTGTGCCGGCTTTTATTTTTTGCCGAAAGGAATTGTCGTGTTGAATCCAATCAAGAAGAGTTTTGCTTACGGTGAGCACACCGTAACCCTGGAAACCGCCGAAATCGCCCGCCAGGCTGGCGGCGCGGTCATGGTTACCATGAATGACACTGTTGTTTTGGCAACGGTGGTCGGCGCCCGCAACGCCAAGCCCGGACAGGATTTCTTCCCCCTGACCGTCGATTACCAGGAGCGTACCTACGCCGCCGGCCGCATTCCCGGAGGTTTCTTCAAGCGCGAGGGGCGTCCGTCGGAAAAGGAAATCCTGACCTGCCGCCTCATCGATCGCCCCTTGCGTCCGCTGTTTCCCGACGCGTTCTACAACGAAGTGCAGGTCGTGTGTACCGTGATGTCATGCAACCCCGAGATCGATCCGGATATTCCGGCAATGCTCGGCGCGTCGGCCGCCATGGCGATTTCCGGCATCCCGTTCAGTGGCCCGATCGGTGCCGCTCGGGTTGGTTACATCGATGGCAAATACGTTCTCTGCCCGACCAAGACGCAGTTGGAAAGCACGCAGTTGGATCTGGTGGTCGCCGGCACCGAAGCCGCCGTGCTGATGGTCGAATCCGAGGCCAAGCAGCTTTCCGAAGAGATCATGCTGGGCGCCGTGGTGTTTGGTCACGAGCAGATGCAGGCTGCGATCAAGGCCATCAACGAACTGGTGGAAGTCGCCGGCAAGCCGGAATGGGATTGGCAGCCGCCGGCAAAGGATGAGCCGCTGATTGCACGCGTCGCCGAGCTGGCTGAAGCCCAATTGCGCGAGGCCTATCGCATCACCAGCAAGCAGGATCGCACGCAGAAAACTCGCGAAATCACCAAGCAGACCATTGCCGCCCTGACCGAAGGGGTAGATAACCCGCCCGACTCGAACCTGATCGGCAACACCGTGTTCGATCTGGAGGCAAAAATCGTCCGCAGCCAGATTCTCAACGGCGAGCCGCGCATCGACGGCCGCGATACGCGTACCGTACGCCCGATCGTGATCCGCAACGGCGTGCTGCCCCGCACCCACGGTTCGGCGCTGTTCACCCGCGGCGAGACGCAAGCGCTGGTTATCGCCACGCTGGGCACCGGCCGCGACGAGCAGATCATCGACGCACTGCAGGGCGAGTATCGCGATCGCTTCATGCTCCACTACAACATGCCCCCCTATGCCACCGGTGAAACCGGCCGCGTCGGTACGCCGAAGCGCCGCGAAATCGGTCACGGCCGTCTGGCCAAGCGCGCGCTACTCGCCGTGCTGCCGTCACCGGATGAATTTGGTTATTCGATGCGCGTCGTTTCGGAAATCACCGAGTCCAACGGATCGTCGTCGATGGCTTCGGTTTGCGGTGGTTCGCTGGCCCTGATGGATGCCGGCGTGCCGCTCAAGGCGCATGTCGCAGGCATTGCCATGGGTTTGATCAAGGATGGCCCGCGCTTTGCCGTGCTGACCGACATTCTCGGCGACGAGGATCACCTCGGCGACATGGATTTCAAGGTGGCGGGCACGCAAGACGGCATCACTGCGCTGCAGATGGACATCAAGATCCAGGGCATCACCAAGGAAATCATGCAGGTCGCCCTGGCCCAGGCCAAGGAAGCGCGTTTGCTGATTCTGGAAAAGATGCAGGGCTCGATGTCCGGCCATCGCGAGGAGGTTTCCACCTTCGCGCCGCGCATGATTCATCTCAAGATCAACCCGGAAAAGATTCGTGACGTCATCGGCAAGGGTGGTGCCGTAATTCGCGCGCTGACGGAAGAAACCGGTTGCGTGATCGATATCGAGGACGACGGCTCGATCACCATCTCGTCGGTCAATGCCGACGCAGCTCAGGTGGCCAAGAAGCGTATCGAGGACATTACCGCCGAGGTCGAAGTCGGACGCATCTACGAAGGCACCGTGCTGCGCCTGCTCGATTTCGGCGCGATCGTCAGCCTGTTGCCGGGCAAGGATGGCCTGCTGCATATTTCGCAGATTGCCAGCGAGCGGGTGAATGCCGTCGCCGACTACCTCAAGGAAGGCCAGGTGGTTAAGGTCAAGGTCATTGAGACCGACGACAAGGGTCGCGTGCGACTTTCGATGAAGGCCATCGCTGCCGAAGCAGCGGCGCCTGCAGCCAGCGCCGAGTAAGCCCCGAGCCTACCACCTTGCAGGGGGCCGGCTTCGGCCGGCCACGCAGACAACAAAAAAGGACGCCGCGGCGTCCTTTTTTGTTGTCTGCGTGGGCAGAACTGGTGGACTGAAGTCCGCCCTACGGTCCGCCCTGGGTCCGCCCTTACTTGCCGACCTGCTTTTCGCGGTGCTCTTCGAGCGTCTTGCAGTCGATGCAAAGCGTGGCGGTGGGGCGCGCTTCCAGTCGCTTGAGGCCGATTTCGACGCCGCAGGAATCGCAATAGCCGTATTCGCCGCTTTCGATACGGGCAATCGACTCGTCAATCTTCTTGATCAGCTTCCGTTCGCGATCACGGTTACGCAGTTCGAGCGCGATGTCGGATTCCTGGCTGGCACGATCATTGGGATCGGCAAACACCGTGGCTTCGTCCTGCATGGTATGCACGGTGCGCTCGATATCCTCGCTCAATTCGTCCTTCAGCGAGGCCAGGATGTCGCGAAAGTGTCCGAGTTGTCTGGCGTTCATGTAGTCCTCACCCTTCTTCGGGGTGTAGGGCGGAAATTGCTTCTTGTGCAGCAGATCTTCAGCCATTGCAGAGTATCCGTTTTTTCGGAGAACCGGCTTTATAAACGAAACGGAGGGCAACCGCAAGTCGGGTATTTGTATTACCCATCACGGTATTTGATTGACCGTCACGGAACGGCTTCGGTAGAATTGCGCCCGTTCGGGGTGTGGCGCAGCCCGGTAGCGCGCTTGCTTTGGGAGCAAGATGTCGAGAGTTCGAATCCCTCCACCCCGACCAACGGATTCAATCGCAGACGACTGTGCCCACAGTCGCCAAATTGGAATCCGGGCTGTTTGAACGAGATTCTGCAATACAACTCCAATCGTCATCACGCTGCCGGTTTCCTTCGGATCCTGGTGGTGAAGGCATTTTTGCGCCGGCGACAGGGGCCATGTATAGCCCGCAGTCGCCGCCGCCCTGGAATGCGCTGCCGCGGTCCTGGCGCCATCGTGCGGCGTGGCCCATTGCCTGACGGCTGTGGTGGCGCCGGGGCGGATAGCAGTGGCCTCGTCTCCTGGCTCCCTGGCGTCGGTTCGCGCTCCTCCAATGGCTCCAGGCGATTCCGGTGGCGCCATGCACCCAAGAAGCCCGCTGGGAACCCGTCGCCTCCGCCAGGGGTCGAATCACAGTTGGCGTGGAGGGATGATCATCATGAGGAAATGGATTGCATGTGGCTATTGCCTGACACTCGCAGCCTGCGCGAGCTATGACGGCTCCGGATTGCAAACCGGCGCCAGTGGTGACGATATTCGCTCGGTCATGGGCGAACCCGGTAGGGTTTGGCCCGAGGCCGATGGTGGCGCTACCTGGGAATATGCGCGCGGACCGCAAGGTCTGCATACGTATATGGCTCGCTTGGGCAGCGATGGTCGTTTGCGTGAGATTCGCCAGGTATTGACCTCCGCGAACTTTGCCGGTGTCAGTCCCGGGACGATGACTCGCGAGGAGGTGCGCCGCCTGCTGGGCGCGCCGGCGCGCGAAATCTACTTCGAGCGCAGGAACGAATGGGTTTGGGACTATCGCTATATGGACGAGGGCACGCGGTACGACTACGCCTTCAGCGTGCATTTCGGTCCGCAGGGAGTTGTGAGCAGGACCGAAAACCTCCCGGACGATCCCCGCTACTTTTCATCCGGCCCCGACGGGCTCAATTGAACGACTGACGCGCCCTGCGATTCGAAATCCAATCAGTCATCCGCCCCGGAGGCCCCGTTGACCGCTTGGCCGCGGCGGGCGCCCTACCGCCGCCGGGCAGTAGACTTGAGTCGGGCACCCGCGCTATGAGCTAGAATATTCGAAACGGGTTACGGCCGATCGCAGGCGTCGAGCGGACCCTGCACGACGCCTGCCGCTGTCGGCAACCGAGGGGTACTAAAGAAGAGATATGCTCGATTTCCTGGCACAGGGACAGTGGCTCGTGGTGATGCTGGCACCGGTTTTGGCGGCTGGACTGACCCGTGCACTGATGGTTCCGGCTGAGCGCTGGGGCCTGATCGATCACCCGGGGCATCGCAAGGTGCACGACCATCCGACCCCACTGGTAGGCGGACTGGCAATGTTGCTGACGCTGCTGACTTTGCAGGCCGCGGTCGGCCACGTGCCTTTCGAAAGCTGGAGTCTGTTGATTGCCCTGCTGCTGATTACGGCCATCGGCGTGGCGGACGATGCGCGCGAACTCAGCCATCGCGCCAAATTCGTGGCGCAGGCGCTGGGAGCGGTTGTGATCGTTTCCGGCACATCAGTCTGGGTGACGAATCTCGGGGATCTGGTGGGGCTGGGCACCATTGATCTGGGCAAATGGTCGCTGCTGGTCACCATTGTTGCGTTTGTCGGCGTAATGAATGCAATCAACATGATCGACGGTCTGGACGGGCTTGCCGGCAGCGTTTCTCTGGTTCCGGTCATGTTTTTGGCGGGCCTGGCAGCAACCGGAGACTCGACCGGGATGTCGTTCGAGCTATTGCTGTTTGCCGGGGCGATTCTCGGCTTCCTGTCGCTCAATCTCAGGCTGGGCGGGCGCCGCAAGGCGCTGGTCTTCATGGGTGATACCGGTGGCATGGTGATCGGGATGCTGCTGGCCTGGTATTCCATCAAGCTTGCCGGATCATCTGCGTCGGCGATCAATCCAATTACCGCGGTATGGATTCTGGCCGTACCGCTGCTTGAAATGGGGAGTGTCATGCTGCTGCGCTTGTCCCAGCGGAAAAGTCCATTTCACGCGGATCAGCAGCACATGCACCACATCCTGCTCAAGGCGGGTTATTCAGTGAATCAAGTGGTGGCGATCAAGATAGGGTTTTCGCTGATGTATGGAATGATCGGCATCGCCGCCGAACGTTACGGCGTTCCGGAGGCAGTGATGTTTTTCGGATTCCTCGGGCTCTGGGGCGCATATATGGCCGCACTGGCGAATCCGAAAGGCCTGCAGACGATCGCCCGGCGCCTGATTCGGCCCCTCTCAGTGCGATCGGACTCCGGTCTGGCATGAAGGTGATCACAAAGTTCACCGGTTTTCTTTTGACGTTCTGGCTGGTGCTTGTACCTGCGCATGCGGTCGAGTCGACCAAAGCCAAGGCAGGCGCCAAGCCTGGAGTTTCCGCTAGCGCCAAAGTCAAGCCCAAAGCGAAAGCCAAAACCAAGGCCAAAGCCAAAGCCAAAGCAATGGCAAAGTCCAAAGCGACTCAGCCGAATCGCGCCGGGAATTCCGCACCGGCACCCGGTTTCTATCCGACAGACGAAAGCAGCCTCGATGCCGAGGTCGCTGCCGCGCGCCGGATTCTGGCCGGCAACTTCCGCGATGTCGGGGCACGAGAGCGTCTATCGCGCGCTGCGGTGGCACTCATCGGTTGGTTGTTGGACGCGGAGGCGGTGGGGGATTCGATCAAAGCCGAGCGCCTGTCGCGGAAACTTCGCGAGGATTTGCATGACACGGGTTGGCGCATACGGAAAATGTCGCAGCAAGGCGATTTGCGGGCCAGTCAAGCCAGCGGTTTTCTTCTCGGTCGCGGCATTCTGTTGGAAAAGGATGCGGACAAGTCCTGCGCCGAATTTTTGGCGGCGGCCGATCAGTTCGCGCCAGCCGCCTGGCATGCGGCTCAATGCCTGATGGAAACTTCATCGGACAGAGCCTGGATGTTAATGGACCGTGCCGCCGGGAGAGGACACGCGACCGCGCAGGAATGGATCGGACGTCGCTGTCTGGGTGAGTTCGGGGCCAAAGAGAAGGACTTTGCCTGTGCCAGGGCTTACTTGGCCCAATCTGCCAGCCAAGGCCGACCCCGCGCTCAAACCCTGTTGGCCTACCTGCTGATGAACGGTCAAGGCGGTCCCGTTGATGTCTCCAGAGCCACACGTCTCTACAGACTTGCAGCGGAGCAGGGCGATGCCGACGCGCAGAACAACCTCGGCGAGATTCATGAAATGGGCCGTGGCACGACGGCGAATCTGGAAGAAGCCCTGTCGTGGTACCAGCGTGCCGCGGAACGCGGGCTGGGGTCGGCCCAGTTCAACGCTGGCCGGCTTTGGGCGGTCGGGGTCGGCGAACGCAAGGATCCAGCAAAGGCGCGCGCTTTGCTTGTCCAAGCTGAAGCCAATGGCGTTGCCCAGGCCAGGCAGGTAATCGAATGGCTCGACCGGCAGGGCCTGCCGGCGCCGGATGCTTCCGGCGGTAAGGCACCGGCGGCGGGCGGTGCCACGAACAAGGACTGAGCGGCGTATAATCCTGCCTCCTTTCCAGCAGGCGGTAGCATGAACCTGGTCTTCCTCGCGCTGGTAGCTTACTTCCTTGTCTTTACAGGCGCCGCTGCGGCCGGCGACGACGGCGGACTGATGCCGCAGCGCTTCGCCTATCACCCGCTGTTGCTGGACGAAATGGGCCCCGGGCTCAGCCCTGAAGTGCAACTCGATCCGGCCGCAGATCGCAGTCGCTCCTACTTGCTCGACATCGGCGAAGACGAATTTGCCGACAAGTCGGACCGTATTGTGCGCAACGTATGGGACCGCATTCGATATGGATTTGCCATGCCGCCGCTGCGGGGTCCCTTGGTCGCCGAGCGCGAAATCTGGTATGGCCAGCGCAAGGACCTTCTCGTCAATATCAGCCACAAAGCCAGGCGCTACCTCTTTCACATTGTCGAAGCGGTTGAAAAGCGTGGCCTGCCGACGGAACTGGCGCTCTTGCCGATCGTTGAAAGCGGATTCGAGCCGGGCGCATTATCGACCGCTCAGGCCGCTGGCTTGTGGCAGTTCATTCCGGGCACGGCACAGCGTTATCGTCTGAAACTAACTGAGCACTACGACGCCAGGCGCGACATCGTGGCATCAACCGAAGCCGCGCTCGATTATCTCGAATTCCTGCATGGCATGTTCAATGACTGGCAACTCGCACTCGCCGCCTATAACTGGGGTGAAGAGGCGGTCCAGCGCGCGATTCAGCGCAATCAGGCGAAGGGCTTGCCGACCGATTACGAAAGTCTCGTCGTGCCGGAGGAAACCAAATACTACGTGCCGAAGCTGATGGCAGTCCGGAACATCATACTGAGCCCGGAACTGCACGGAGTCGAGCTGGCGGATATTCCCAATGCACCCTATTTTGGCGGAGTCGATGTCCCCATGGCACTCGATTTCCAGTCCATAGCGCGCCTCGCCGGTGTGCCGGCGGCCGAAGTCTTGGCGTTGAATCCGTCGCACAATTCCTCGTTTATTTCGGGCAAGGGCAAGCCGGCGATACTGCTGCCGACCGATCGGATCAAGGCGTTTGCCCAGAGAATTGCAGACTTTGCGGTAAAGCCGCGCGAAACTCGCAAGAGAAATCCACGCATCGGCGTTCAGAAGTCGCTAATAGGTTTCGACTTACCGATGGCGAAGCCGTTATGAAGGAA
>JACPUD010000021.1 GCA_016192435.1 Rhodocyclales bacterium
GGGGCAGGGTGTCGTCCTTCGCGCGCAGGCCGAGGCGGAAATTCAGCAGGTGTTCGAGGCCGGTGATGTTGCGCCCGACCTCGTCGAGTTCCTCGGCCGTCACGGGCAGGCCGGTCCTGGTGGAAAGCTGGGCGGCGAAGTCGCCGCAGTCGGGCAGGGTCGGCGAGTTGAACAGCTTGGTGTTGAAGCGGCACATGCCGACCGAGTCGCCGACGGCGAAGGTGTTCTCGCAGCGGCGCACGGCGATTTCCTTGCCCTGGTAGCTGTTCGGCTGCGGCGCCACGGTGCCGCCGTAGAGTTGGGTCTTGAACGGCGCGTCGTCATTGACGCGGGCGTTGATTTCCAGCGTCACGCGATTGCGCAAATGATCCATGCCGCGCGTGGCCACCGAGAGGCCCAGGGCGAAGGCCTTGAGAATGCGCGCGTCATGCGGATCGGACTGGAACAGGCCCTTCACCGCCATGCGGTAGTCGAGCGCCTCCGCCGGATACTTGCCGCGTTCGACGGCGCGCGCCGAATCGGCGATGGTGTCGCCGAAGCCTTCGCGCCTGGCGGTCATGAACAGCAGCTTTTCGATGGTTTCGTAATTGCCCCAGGACAGGTCGAGGCCGCCGGTGTGGCCGGCATCGATGATGCCGCGCTGCCAGAGTTCCATGGCCCAGGATATCGCGCTGCCGGTCGAGGCGGAATCGAGGCCGAGGTCGTTGAGGATGTTGTTGAGGCGCAGCACCTGTTCGGGTTCGGAGAGGCCGATCATCGGGCCGAACTTGCCGACCGTGACGTATTCGGGGCCGTCGCCCTTGTCGTATTTGTCGAAATGCCCGTCGCCCTTGATGCCGTTGTAGGTGCGCAGCTTGTGGTGGTCGACATCGGCCTGGGCCTTGTCGTAGCTGGCATTGCCCTTGAGCCCCATGAGCGCGGCGGAGCCCCAGCCGCCCTTGCCCTCGGGCGTCATGTCGTTCTGGTTGCGGCAATGCACGGGGCATTTGAAGCAGCCGTCCATGCCGGGCCGGTAGGGATCGAAGTTGTCGGCGTCGAGCGATGCGTGCCAGGCCGTGGTCTGGTTGTTCAGCGTGCCCAGGGCGCCCAGCACTCGGCTGGGCTTGTAGAGGAAGGGCGTGCCGACCTGCTTCAGCGCGTTCTTGATCACCGAGGTCGAGGTGATCTTCTTGCCGATCACCTTGTTGTGTTCCTTGAGTTCCTTCTGCAGCGGCGGGTCGCCGGGTTTGCCGGCGATCATGATGGCCTTGAGCTGGAGCGAACCCATCTTGGCGCCGGCGCCGCCGCGCGCCCAGATCGACTTGATGCCGCCCATGATGCCGCTGCACAGCGCCAGGTTTTCGCCGGCCGTGGTGATGCGCGCCAGCGCCATGTCCTTGCGTTCGGTGCAGTGGAAGTCGCGCTCGATGGCGGCGGCGGTGTCGAGGTTGTCGAGGCCGACATAGGGCGTGGCGTCGAGGAACTCGATGCCCTCGCGCGAAATCTTCAGCAGCGTCCATTGCTCCGCCCGGCCGTGCAGCACGATGTGGTCGTAGCCGAGGCGCTTGGTGAAGGCCGGGAAGTAGTCGCCGGCGCTGGAATCGAGGAAGGCGTCGCTGTCGGGCGAGCGGCTGGTGAAATTGCCGCGCGTGGCGGAGGGCATGTCGCCGGTCAGCGTGCCGGCGCCGAAGATCAGCGGCACCTCGGGATCGAGCGCGTCCTTGTCCTCATCGAGCAGGTTGTAGAGCAGCACCATGTTGGCGCCGCGGCCGCCGAGAAAGCTGCGCATGATTTCGGCGGGAAGGAACTTGCTGCGGGTCTCGCGGCGTTCCAGGTCGACGAACAGCACCGCGCCCTGGGTCGGGTACTGCGGTGCGTCGTGCATGCGCGCGCACAACCGATCGATTTTGTTTCTGACGCTCATCGTCAACGCTCCATGGCCGCGGTCCGGCGAAGGCTTTAGTATACGACGTCAATGATTGGATGTCCATCATTATCGGCCGCAACGAGGCCATAACGAGGCCACCCCGCGGGGCGGCAGCCTGTTTCAACGATGTTGCGGGAAGACTTTCTGCAGCAACGCGATGAAGTTCGCGCGTTCGGCCGCGCTGAAGTTTTCCAGCAGGCGTTTTTCGTGCTGGCTGACCTGGCGTTTCAGCTTGCGCAGCAGCGCAGTGCCGGCGGCGGTCAGGCGGATCGCATTGGAGCGGCGGTCGTGCAGCGCCACCCGGCGTTCCACCAGGCCGCGCCGGACCAGATTGTCGATGACCGTGACCACGGTCGAACGATCGAGGTGGGTGGCGCGCGCCAGTTCGCTTTGCTTGAGGTCGGGATTGGCCTCGATGATCACCAGCACGCCGAACAGGCCCGGTGTGACATCCTCCTCGCCGGGGCCGTGGGAAAAATCCTTGAACAAGGCGATCTGCGCCATGCGCAACTGGTAGCCGACGAGGTCGGGCAGCAATCCATAGTCGATGGAGGATTTCTTCTTGGCGGCAGGAGTGGCAGGCATGTCGTGGTCTGGTCAGTTCGGGGAGGTATGCGGATTTGCTGAATCCGCAGCCCGATTATGACCGCTGAAAATGCCGTGAGTCAAATAGTCGGAGCGCCAGCAAAGGCGGCAGGCGTTGCCGGACCGACTGTAGGGCGGACTTCAGTCCGCCGGTTTACGATGGCGTTGTAAGGCCAGACTGTAGGGCGGACTTCAGTCCGCCGGTTTACGATGGCGGTGTAGGGCGGACTGAAGTCCGCCCTACGGCCCGCCCTACGGTCCGCCCTGCCGCCCGCGCTAGTTGAGTTTCACGTGGAAGCGCTTGGCCTTCATCTCGAAGCGCGGCAGGAAATTGCGCGCGACGTGATGCACGCGCGGACGGAAGGCCAGCATCGAATCCAGCTTGACGGCGATCTCGTGCACCACCTCGGGATTGGCACCTTCGCAGAGCTCGACCTCGATGTCCATCTCGTCCATCTGCTTGACCTTGTTCACCGTGATGCGGAATTCATCGACCTCGGTGAACTTGCGGATGATGTTCTCCACGCCGGCCGGGAAGACATTGACGCCGCGCACGGTGACCATGTCGTCGGCGCGGCCGAGGATGCCGCCTTCGAAACGCAGCGAGGTGCGGCCGCATTTGCAGCGGTCGAGATTGACGCGGACCAGGTCGCCGGTGCGGTAGCGGATCACCGGAAAACCCCAGCGGCCGAGATTGGTGATCACCAGTTCGCCGCGCTCGCCCGGGGCGACGGCCGCGCCGGTCAGCGGATCGATGACTTCGGCGATGTATTCGCTCTCGATCAAATGCGTGCCGCCGGGCTGCTCGGCGCATTCGAAGGAATGGGCGCCGACTTCCGAGGCGCCGGCGTGGTCGAAGCACTTGGCGGTCCAGGCGTTCTCGATGCGCTGCTTGGTCGCCGGGATGTTGGCGCCGGGTTCGCCGGCATGCACGGTGGCCTTCATCGGGATCGACTTGATGTCGAAGCCGATTTCATTGGCCACCTCGGCCAGGCGCAGGGCATAGGTCGGCGTGCAGCAGAGGATCGTGGCGCCGGCTTCGCGCATCAGTTCGAGACGTTGCTGCGAATCGCGCCCGCCGCCCGGAATCATCACCGCGCCGATCTTGCGCGCGCCTTCGACCGCGGCCCAGAAGCCGATGAAGGGGCCGAAGGCGAAGGCCATGAACAGGCGGTCGGAGGACGTGACGCCGGCGCCGGCCAGCACGTGGCCCCAGCAGCGGCCCCACCAGTCCCAGGACTCGTGGGTGTCCATCACCTTGAGCGGCACGCCGGTGGTGCCGGAAGTCTGGTGCATGCGCACGTAGGCTTCCACCGGGTAAGTCAGGTTGCTGCCGAAGGGGCCGTGGGCGGCCTGGTCGTCCATCAGCTCACCCTTCTTGGTGAAAGGCAGCTTCCTCAGGTCGTCCATGCTGCGGATGTCGGCAGGCGAGACGCCGGCTGCTTTCCACTTGGCCGTGTAGAACTTGTTGCGGCCCCACAGCTCGGCCATCATCTTTTGCAGCTTGTCCAGTTGCAGTGCCGCCAGTTGCTCGCGCGGCAGGGTTTCGGTCGCTTCGTCGAAAAATGTCATGTGAGTGTCACCGTGTATGAGTGTGGCATTCGTGGAGCAAGCTGATCCGGCTTCTCAGCCGCCGGCGATGATCGGCACCAGGCTCACGCGATCGCCGCTGGCGATCCGCCGCGCGCCTTCGCCCGAGAGCACCATGTCGCCATTGATGGCGACATTCCAGGTCTTGTCGTTGAGCTCCGCCGCCGCTTCGGGCAGCTTGCGCAGCAGGGCCTGGCGCAGGGCCGCGACGTCGCCCACCTGTTCGTCGATCACCACCGACTGTTCCGGCGCGCCGGGCAGCGGTTTCGGCAGATCGACGCGCACCGAGAAGCCGGTGATCGCGCGCGACAGTTTTTCGTGCCATTCGGTGGCCGGCGTGCCTTCGGCATTGAGGCCGGTCAGCGCGTAGAAGCGCGACTTCATGCCGTCGAATTCCTTGCGCTCGATCTTCTCGCCGGCGAAGGGGCCCTCGGTCAGGGCTTCCTCGAACCAGCGGCGGGGCAGGGTGTCGTCCTTGGCGCGCAGGCCGAAGCGGAAGTTCAGCATGCGCTCGATGCCCGTGACGTTGCGGCCGATTTCGTCGAGTTCGCTCTCGACGAAAGTTTCGCCGGTGAGCGAGGTGAGCTGGGTGGCGAAGTCGTTGAGGTCGGGCAGGGTCGGCGAGTTGAACAGCTTGGTGTTGAAGCGGCACATGCCGATGGAATCACCGACCGCGTAGTTGTTCTCGCACTTCCTGACCGCGTATTCCTTGCCTGCGTAGCTGTTGGGCTGGGCCGACACGGTGCCGTTGTAGAGGGCGGTCTTGAACGCCGGATCGTCGTTGATGCGGGCGTTGATTTCCAGCGTGACGCGGTTCCTCAGGTGGTCCATGCCGCGCGTGGCGACCGAGAGGCCCAGGGCGAAGGCCTTGAGGATGCGCGAATCGTGCGGATCGGACTGGAACAGGCCCTTGACCGTCATGCGGTAGTCGAGCGCCGCTGCCGGATACTTGCCGCGCTCGACGGCGCGCGCCGAGTCGGCGATGGTGTCGCCGAAGCCTTCGCGCTTCGCCGTCATGAACAGCAGCTTCTCGATCAGTTCGTAATTGCCCCAGGTCAGGTCCAGCCCGCCGGTTTCCTTCTGCGTGATGATGCCGCGCTGGTAGAGCTCCATGGCCCAGGCGATGGAACTGCCGGTGGAGGCCGAGTCGAGGCCGAGGTCGTTGAGGATGTTGTTCAGGCGCAGCACCTGTTCCGGCTCGCTGATGCCGATCATCGGGCCGAACTTGCCGACCGTGACGTACTCGGGGCCGTCGCCCTTGTCGTACTGGTCGAATTTGCCGTCGTTGTGGATGCCGTTGTAGGTGCGCTGCTTGCCGTGCTCGACCTCGGCCTGCGCCTTGTCGTAGCTGGCGTTGCCGCTCAAGCCCTTGAGCGCCGCGGCGCCCCAGCCGCTGGCGGCGCCGGGCGTCATGTCGTTCTGGTTGCGGCAATGCACGGGGCATAGATAGCAGCCGTCCATGCCGGGCCGGTAGGGATCGAAGTTGTCGGCATCCAGCGTCGGCTTCCAGCTGGTCTGCTGGTTGTTCTTGGTGCCGAGCGCGCAGAGCACGCGGCTGGGCTTGTAGAGGAAGGGCGTGCCGACCATTTTCAGCGCGTTCTTGATCACGCTGGTGCCGATGATCTTCTTGCCGATCACCTTGTTGTACTTGGCCATCGGCTGCACCGGCTGCAGATCCTTCGGCGCGCCGTGGATCATGATGCCCTTGATGCGCAACGAGCCCATCTTGGCGCCGCCGCCGCCGCGCGCCCAGATCGCCTTGATGCCGCCCATGATGCCGCTGCACAGCACCTGGTTCTCGCCCGAGGTGGTGATGCGCGCCAGCGCCATGTCCTCGCGCTCGACGCAGTTGAAGTCGCGCTGGATCGCCGCGGCCATGTCGAGGTTGTCGAGGCCGACGTAGGGCGCGGCATCGACGAACTCGACCGACTCGTAGGCGATCTTGAGCAGGGTCCAGGCCGCGGCGCGGCCGTAGAGCACGACGTGGTCGTAGCCGTGGCAGCGCAGGAAGGAGGGGAAGTAGTCGCCGGCGTTGGCGTCGAGGATTGCGTAGCTGTCGGGCGACTTGCTGGTGATGTTGCCGCGCGTGGCCGAGGGCATGCTGCTGGTCAGCACGCCGGAACCGAAGATCAGCGGAATTTCGGGATCGAGCGCGTCGCGCTCCTCTTCGACCAGGTTGTAGAGCAGCCACATGTTGGCGCCGCGCCCGCCGAGGAAGTTCTTCAGCACTTCCAGCGGCAGGTACTTCTTCAGCGTCTTCTTCTGTTCCAGATCGACGAAGAGCACGGCGCCCTGCGAGTTGTACTGCGGTGTGTCGTGCATGCGGGCGACGAGTCGCTCCAGCTTTTCCCTGATTCCCATTTACTCGCTCCTGTATCGGTTTGGTCAGGCGGCTTTAAGCGCCTGCAGGCGCTCGTACTTGGCCTGAAGTTGATCCTTGCTTTCCTGGTGATCCGGATCGGGGGTGATCGCGCGCACCGGGCAGACCTTGACGCACTGGCTCACCGCGTGGTGGCCGACGCATTCCGTGCACAGATCCGGATTGATGTAGAAAATGTCCTCGCCCGCCGAGATCGCCTTGTTCGGGCAGGCGGCCAGGCAGACGTCGCAGGCGATGCAAAGGTCGTTGATCAGAAGTGCCATGTCGTGTTCTCCTCGATTGCGGTATGAATTGAATGGATGCGGCTATTCCTGGCACAGCGGCGGATCGGGGTCCTCGCTCGCCTGCGCGTCGCCGGGGCCGCATTCGGCCAGCCAGGCTTCGAGCCAGCCGATGTGCTCCTGTTCCTCGGCGGCGAACTCGCGTGCCAGCTTCTGCACTGCGCTGTCGGTCGCGCTCAGCGCAATGCCGGCATAGAATTCCGCCGCCCGGCGCTCATGCTCGAAGGCGAGCAGGATGGCTTCCCGCACCGAAAGCTGGTAATGCACCTTGGTGAAGTCGATGACTTCCGGGCTTTCGCTGTGGCGCCACTTGAAGTCCCAGGGCGCGATGTGCGGCAGTTCGAACTTGCTGCACATTTCGGTCAGATTGCCGAGATGCTGCTTCTCGGCCTGCTCCAGCCGCCGGAAGATCGCCGCGACCGCTGTTCTGCGATGGACTTCCATCTGGTCGGCGAGTTCGCCATAGCGCTCGGCGGCCTCGGACTCCATGGCCAGCGCATGGGCCAGCAGTTCGGGCAGCGTGTTGATGGCGGAGAGGTTTTTCGGCTCTTCGCTCATAGCGCAAACCTTGCCTCGAGTTCGGTCACCGAGCCGTTGGTGTTTTCGAATTCCGGCCGGAACGGCGGGCGGGAACCCTTGTACAGCACCTTGCCGACGTTGAAGCCGTCGTCGGTCATCAGGCGCCGCGCGGCGCGCGCGGCATCGTCGGTGTAGTCGACCACGGCGGTGCGCACGATGTCGCGCCATTCCTGCTGCTCGGGGCGGAAGGTGACGCAGGGGCTGAGCACCTGGACCAGCGAGAAACCCGGATGCTGGATAGCCTCGACCATGATCCTGGCCATGTTGATCGGGTCGCTGGAGGATACGCGGGCGATGAAGTTGGCGCCCGAGGCGAGGCCGACCACCAGCGGCTGGAAGGGATTGATGCCGGTGCCTTCCGGCGTCAGCTTGCTGCCTTCCCAGTCGGGTGCGGTGGTCGGCGAGGCCTGGCCCTTGGTCATGCCATAGACCTGGTTGTCCATGACGATATAGGTCAGGTCCACATTGCGCCGGCAGGCGTGCAGGAAATGGTTGCCGCCGATTGAGAAGCCGTCGCCGTCGCCGCCGGTGACCAGCACCGTCAGGTCCGGGCGCGCCAGCTTGAGGCCGGTGGCCACCGGCAGGGCGCGGCCATGGACGCCGTGGAAGCCATACACGCTGGTGTAGGCCGGAATCCGCGAGGAGCAGCCGATGCCGGAGACGACGGCGACCTCCTCCGGCGGCAGCGCGAGTTCGGCCAGCGCGCGGGTGATCGCATTGAGCACGGTGTAGTCGCCACAGCCCGGGCACCAGATCGGTTTCAGGTCGGACTTGTAGTCCTTGGCGGCATATTTCTTTTTCTGCGCACAGCTTTCCATCACGCGCTCCCTGCATTGAGTTGGTTCAGTTGTTCCAGGATCTGGTTCGGGCCGAAGGCCAGCGGGCCGCCGTGGTGCAGCGAAACCGTCCGTGCCGGCAGCTCGTAGAAGGCGCGCAGCATGCGGTAGAACTGGCCGCTGTGCGACTGCTCGACGACCACTGCGCGCTTGATGCCTTGCAATGCGGCGGCCATCTTCTCCGGCTGCACTGGGGCGATCAGGCGCAGCGAGATCAGGCGCGCCTTGCCGCCGGCGGCGGCGTAACGGCGCAAGGCTTCCCGCGCCGGGCCGGTCGAGGAACCCCAGGTGATGATCGCCGTGTCGCCAGCGCCAACTTCCGAATCCTCGATGTCGGCCCAGTGGTCGCCGTAGTTGAACTGTGTCAGCTTGCGGCTGCGCTTGTCCATCTGCGCCTGGTGGTCGGAAGCTTGCGAGGACGGCGTGCCGAACTCGTTGTGTTCGAGGCCGTCGGCGGTGTGGGTCAGGCCCCTTGTTCCGGGAATCGCCATCGGCGAAACACCGGAGGCGGTCATCGCATAGCGCTTGTAGCGTTCGCCCTCGACGGCGGGGGCGGCAGCCGTGAGACGCTGGCCGATGAAGGCGAGTTCGGCCGGCTTGGGCACGATGGCGCGGGCCTGGCCCATGGCCTGGTCGGTCAGCACCAGCGCGGGGGCCTGCATGGCCTCGGCCAGATGCACGGCCCACTGCGTGGTGAACAGGCAGTCGGGCACCGAGTTGGCGGCGACCACGATGTGCGGCGCGTCGCCGTGCAGGCCATAGACCGCGATGTTGAGATCGCTCTGTTCCGACTTGGTGGCGATACCGGTCGAAGGCCCGACGCGCATCACGTCCACCACCACCAGCGGTACCTCGGCGGCGACCGCGAGGCCCAGCGATTCGATCATCAGCGACAGGCCAGGACCGGAGGTGGCGGTCATTGCCGGCACGCCGCCGTAGGAGGCGCCGATGATCTGGTTGATCGAGGCCAGTTCGTCCTCGGCCTGCACCAGCATGCCGCCGACCTTGGCCAGCGACGGCGCCAGCCATTCCAGCACCTCGGTGGCAGGGGTGATCGGGTAGGCGGCGACGAAGCGCACGCCGCCGCGAATCACGCCCAGCCCCGTGGCTTCGTTGCCGGTGATGCTCCAGCGCGGTTCGGTTGCTGCGGCAACCGCGGGCAGCTTCGGAATCGCCGGCAGATCGGCGGCCGCGGCAAAGCCGGCATGGAAGGCCGCCATGCTGGCGTCGATCGCGGCCTGGCCCTTGCGCTTCAGGCTTTTTTCGACCACGGCCTGCATCGCTTCCGGCGGCAGGCCGATCAGGCCGGCGATGGCGCCCAGCGCCACCATGTTGGGGCGGCCGTTCTCGATCTTGCCGGCGATGTCGGTCATCGCCAGCGCGGCCTGGCGCGGGGTGCCGCCAAGCAGGGCGGCCGGCGCCGGGCCGTGGGCCGGATCGCCGACGATCAGGCTGGTGGCGACCAGCGGAATCTCGGCCGAGAAGCGGCCGATGTTGTCCCAGTCGATGGCCATCAGCAGATGGAAACTGTCGTCGTGGGACATGATCGGCTCGGTGGCGAAACGCAGCATCGCGGCAGCTTCGCCGCCGCGGATCTGCGGTCCCGAGGACCGGCTCATCAAGGCATACCAGCCGGCCTGGGCGGCCGCGTCGAGCAGCAGCGAGCCGGCGGTAACGACGCCCGCGCCGCCGCTGCCGGCGATTACGAGCGAGACACTGTTGATTGTCACGAGCTTGCTCCTCCTATCGAATTCCGCCGCGGTTTGATCCGCCTGCGTTCGTTGAACTCTAATTAAATCAGGGCTAAATAACCCTACTGTCAGGAGAGAATAAACGCAGAAATGGTGGAAGTCAAATCATTTGTTGTCCATCATAGAATGCTGATGCAGGGTGCCGTGGCGGACGCTGTCTGCCGGGACTTTCGCTGCGCGATCCGGCAAGCGCCAACTCCTGGCCGCGGATGTCGCGCACGGGGTCTTCCATGAGCTCAGGTCTGCAGGAAATCATGGCTGGCACCGTCGAGCACCAGGCAGGTCAGCACGCCACTGCGATAGGCGCCGGTGTCGATGCCGATGCGGTTGTGGCGCACCTCCGGCTGCGGGCTGATGCTGTGGCCGTGCACAATCATCGCGCCATGCTCCAGGTCCGAATCGAGAAAGGATTTGCGGATCCACATGCAGTCGTGGTCGCGCTGCTGTTCCAGCGGCACGCCGGGGCGCACGCCGCCATGGACGAAGCAGTAGTCGCCGGCCCGGTAGCTGACGCGCAGGTCACGGAAAAACGCCAGATCCTCGCGCGGCAAGGCCGCCGCAAAGCGTTCGCGCAGCGCGATCACGCTGGCGTCGTCGCGCGCCCGGCGGTCGGCGATGGCCACGCCGTAGTCGGCCAGGGTGTCGAGTCCGTCGTAGTCGAACCAATGCCGGCCCGCGTCGTTTTCGCCGCCGAGAAAGCGCAGCAGCAGGTCTTCGTGGTTGCCCTTGAGCCATATCGGCTCGAAGCCCTCGGGCCGCCAACTGCGCACCCGGTCCACCACGGCGCGCGAATCCGCGCCGCGGCTGACATAGTCGCCGAGATAGACCAGTAGCCGGCGCGCCGCCGCGCGCCGTGCCGCGTCCGCCGCGATGCGCGCCTGGAGGGCAGTCAGCAGGTCGAGCCGGCCGTGCAGGTCGCCGACGGCATAGATCACCGAATCTTCCGGCGTGCGGCGATCCATCAGTCGCGCCCCTTGGTAGTTAAGAAACAGGAGGTCGCGCCGGATTCAGGCCGCGAAATCGCGCATTTCGGCATACACCGCCTGCTCCATCGCGAGCAGGGCGGCGCGCTGTGCGGCCGGCCACTCATAGGCCAGGGGCATGGTGCTGACGCCGGCCCAGGACTGATCCCTGGCGCCCATGACATCCATTTCGTAAAGCATCAGCGATGCCGGCGCCGCGGCCTCGATGTGTTCCTTGATCTTGCGCGACCGGCCCTTGACCAGATAGGTCAGGTCGCCCGGACCGATGACCTGGATCGATGCCTGCCCGCTGCGCGCCAGATTGGCCATGGCCGAACCGCCGTGGTCCACGCCGAAGCGCAGGCGCCCGCGGTCTAGGCAGACCACCCAGGTGAAGGCCGAACTCGGGTAGCCATCGGCCCCGGTGGTCAGCACCAGGGCCGGGGCCCCGGGCTGCAGATAGTCCACGAGCTTTTGCGGCAGGGTCGGGGTGATGTCGTTGGGCATGATCGGGTCCTCGGCGGCAATGTCGGTCAGGCCGGGCGCCAGCCCGCGGTGGCTTCCTGGATCACGCCGTACAGCCAGCGGTCGGTCGCGCTGCCGTCCACGGGACTGGCCTGCGGCGGCAGTTGCTGCGCGGCGAACAGGCGCACGTCGCTGGCGTCGTCGCCGGCGCGCAAAGTTCCGCCGATCGACCGCGCCCGGTAAGCGACGATCAGCACATCGACGTCGGCCTGCGAGTAGACGCCGATCAGGCCATCGAGTTCGATGTCGAGGCCGCATTCCTCGCGTGCCTCGCGCCTGACCGCTGCGGGCACCGATTCGCCGCACTCGACATAGCCGGCGGGCGGTGCCCAGTAATCGGCCAGCGGCGCTGCGCTGCGTCGGATCATGACCAGTTGTCCTTCATGCTCGATCACCGCCATGCCGACCGGAGCCGGATTGCGCCAGGCGACAAAGCCGCAGGCGGGGCATTGGGGGCGCTCTTTGCCGCCCAGCGTGGCCGCGGCCATCGGTGTCGCGCACTGGCTACAAAAGGCGGCAGTCATTGGACTAGCCTCCCCCCGGCCCCCTCGCCAAGCGAGGGGGTGACGATGGTTCGCCGCTGTGCGGCTCCGGCTCGTGTCTTGCGCCTCTTCGGGCGGCCGTGCGGGGCGCTCATTCGATCTGCAATTGCAGCAGCACGCGATCGCCGTCGTTCAGGCGCAGTTCCTTGCGCACCGCCACCGGCGCGACGATCTCCAGCTTGTGCTCGGGGTAGTCGCCGACTTCAGGCAGCACTGCCGCACCGGCGACCGAGCCGTCGATCAGCACGGCAAAACATTTGGCGGCGCAGAAGCCGGCCTGCGGCTCGATGGCGATACCGGTCGCCAGTTGCATCGCCTCGCGTGCGGCGATCCAGTCGGCGCCTTCCAGGCTCAGGTTCAGCGTACCGGGGTAGGGCCGATAGCCCAGTTTGTCGCGAAACTGGCGATCGACCCAGTCGAGTGCAATGAATCCGGCGCCTTCGCCGAGACCGCTGCACAGGGTGCCCTCGAGGGTCATGCGCATCGCGTCACTGGCCGGACTTGGCTTTCTCGCGTTCTTCATTGCCGGTCCAGCGCTTGAAGAGGTTCAGCTCGACGCCGAGATCGAACTGGTCGAGCGCCTTGTTGACTGACTGGTCGATGATGTCTTCGAGGGTTTTCGGCCTATGGTAGAAGGCCGGCAGCGGCGGCACCAGCACCGCGCCGGCTTCGGTGACCTGCGTCATCAGGCGCAGGTGGCCGTGGTGCAGGGGCGTCTCTCGCAGCATCAACACCAGCTTGCGCCTTTCCTTGAGGCAGACGTCGGCGCCGCGGATCAGCAAGTTGGTGTTGAAGGAGTTGGCGATCGCGGACAGCGTCTTGATCGAGCAGGGCGCGATGACCATGCCGGCAGTCTTGAACGAGCCCGAGGAAATGCAGGCGCCGACGTCGTTGATGTCGTGCACATGGCTGGCCAGGCTCTTGACCCGGTCTATCGTGTAGTCGGTCTCGTAGACGATGGTGCGCTTGGCCGAATCGGACATCACCAGGTGGGTTTCCACACCTGCCTGCTTGAGCACCTCCAGGATGCGCAGTCCGTAGATCGCACCGCTTGCTCCCGAAATTCCGACGACCAGCTTCATTTTGTTTTCCTCGTTTGGGGGTTGGTGGCGGGACGGCGCACGCATGACCTAGCCCGCCACAAAACCGATTGCGGCCAGGACGCTCCTGGCCTTGGCTGCCGCGGCAGCCGGAATCGTGATCTTATCGAACTCGGGGCCGCTGCCGCGCGTGGCGTCCATGCCGATGCGGGAACCCGTGCCGCCGCCGCAGGACGGATCGATCACGTAGCCTTCCATCCCGGACAGGATCACCGTGTCGCGATCGGGCTGGAAGCGTGTCGCCAGCGCCCAGGACACTTCGCGCGGGTTGCGGATGTCCACGTCGTCGTCGACCACGGTGACCAGCTTGACGCGCTTGTCCATGCCGAACACGAGATGGATCAGGCGCCGCACCTCGGTCGGTTTCGCCTTGGCCATGGCGATGACGGCAGTGAAGCCGCAGGTGCCGGTGGTGAGATCCAGGTCCGCAATGTTGGCCATCTGGGTGCGCAACTGGCCCAGCAGTTCGGTGCCGGCGGCGAGCGACAGCAGGCTGTCGACGTCCGCGGTCCACGGGCACAGCGCGCCGTAGATGAAATCGCGGCGATGGGTCACGGCGGTGACTTCCACCACCGGGCTGACATTGGAAAAGTAATAGCCGGTGTTTTCGCCGAAAGGGCCTTCGGCTTCGCGCACGCCGGGCAGCACGCGGCCCTCGATGACGATCTCGGCGCGCGCCGGCACATCGACGGCGACCGTCTCGGCGCGCACCAGGTCCACGGGTGCGCCGCGCAGCGCGCCGGCCATGTCCATTTTGTCCGGGCCCAGCGGCCCGGCCTTGACCACCGCGGCGATCAGCAGCGCCGGTTCGACGCCGAGCGCAATGGCGATGTCCAGCGGCTTGCCGGCGGCTTCGGCGTTGGCGTGGAATTGCGACAGCGGCGGATTGGCGAGCAGGATGCCCATGCGCGTGCCGCCCTTGACCATCATGCGATGGATGCCCATGCCGCGCCGGCCCGTCGCCGGATCGGTGCACAGCACGATGCCCGTCGTGACGAAGGGGCCGCCGTCGCCTTCATAGTGGGTCAGCACCGGCAACAGGGCGCCGAGGTCGAACGGTGCCCGGTGCTGCACTTCCTTGACCGGTGCGTCGCTGGTGAGTCGTGGCGCGATGCCCTGCCGCGTGCGCTGCAGGTAGGTCGCGTGCAGTTCGGCTGCGCTGGTGTCCAGCGCCTTCGCCACGCGCTGGCGGCTGGCGACCAGGTTGCCGACCACGCGCGCGCCCGGATGGCCGGTGACGTTCTCGAACAATACCGCCGGGCCGTTGGCCGGCATTTCGCGCAACAGCGCCGCCATTTCGTGCTTCGGATCGAACGCCTGCTCGATGTGCAGCAGGTCGCTGCCGAGGTCGGCGAGGAATGCGCGCAGATCGGGGTAGCTCATTTCTTAACGTGAAAAACACAAGTAAGTGCGCCCTGCGATATCCGAGCGCAGCGAGCAAATCGATAGCCTCCCCGCGAGGGGGCGGAGGCGGGGTTTCGCGAAGCACTGCTTCGCGCCGCCGCAGCCGGCAGGCTGTGCAAAGCCTGCCGTGGACTGATGGGAGGGGCGGGCGTTCAATTCGCTTTTGAGTTGATTCATCGTCAGAGGATCGGATGTTGGCGGCATAAGCGTTAGTACAAAGTTGGCGATGGCGCTACGGCGCCATCGCCACTTTCGTCCTCCCTGATTAAAGGTATTTCGCGGGACAGCGCTGGATTTCCTCGATCACCCTGATCGAGAAGCGCGCCTTGCTCAGCTGGCCGCGTCCGAGCCTGACCTGCAGTTGATCGGCGAACTGGTCCAGCGAACTCGACACCTGGGCCCTGACGCGCTTGTAGGTGTACTTCTGCACGCCGGGATTGAGGGTGCGGATGGTGAGTTCGAGATCCTGACCCTCGGCCAGTTCCGCCACGTCCATGACAAACACTTCCCATTGATTCATCGCATGTGCTCCTTACTTGACGGGCGGATAGCCGTAGGCCGTCCAGTTGCCGGCGACCCGGTCCTGGATTTCCTGCGAATACACGTTCTTGAACGATACCGTGGTCGGCACGTCGTTGACCGGGTCCCAATCGACCGGCCACAGGCAGTCGAACAGCACCTTGGAGCCGATCGAATACTTGCGCTCGTGCGGCGTGGCGAACGGGTAGAGCGGGGTGCCCACGGTGTTCTTGTAAATGTGGATGCCGTTGGCCGGATGGCAGCGCGTGCAGAAGGCGTGATAGACCTCGTCCCAGTTGTAGATGTCGGTCTTGTCGTCCACCACCATGACCATGTGGAACCACGGGCCGAGCTTGCTGCCGAAGGCGAGATGGGCGATCTGGCTGGCGACGCCGGCATAGGTCGGCTTGACGCCGACGATCATCATGTGGTGCGTCGAGCGCGGATGCATATACACGCCGGTGATCGGGATGCCCTGGCTGCGCAGCAACTTTTCCAGCTCCAGGCCGAGGGAGAAGGAACGCAGCATCTGGCCCTCGTCCTGCGGCGTGCCCATGTTGGAAATGGTCATGGTCGCGTTGTTGCGATAGGTGATCGCATTGACGCGGAAAGTGACGCGGAAATCGCGCGGGCTGGTGCGATAGCCGGTGTATTCGCCGAAGGGGCCTTCCTCGACCTTGTAGTCGGGCAGGATCACGCCTTCGAGGATGATCTCGGCATCGGCCGGCACTTCGAGATCGTTGGTCTCGCACTTGACCAGGCGCGCCGGCTCGCCCGAGAGCATGCCGACCAGTTCCGGCTCGGGGATGGGCGAGGGCGCGCAGGCGGCCATCGCGGCCAGCGGCGAGAGGCCGATGGCGGTGGCGAAGGGGCAGCCCTCGCCGCGCGGCAGGTAATACTCCGTGAGCGCCTTGCCCAAGTCGGAGAAGGGGAAGACCGCGCCCGACATGGTGCGGCCGTCCCACATCATCTGGCGGTACATGCCCCAGTTCACGTCGCCGCGCACCGGATGCTTGGTCACCACCGCATGCCAGGTGCCGACATAGCGGCCGCCGTCGCCGTCATGCACCAGCGGCACCGGCAGCTTGCACAGGTCGACGTCGTCGCCGAGCAGGATGTTCTCCTTGCAGGGCGCATCCTTGCGATCGATGGTCACCGGCGCGATCGGCTCGCTGTTGGTGCGCTTGAGGTACTCCTTGCCGATCTCGGGCAGGGTCGATGCGGGGTCCATGCCCAGCGAAATTGCCATGCGGCGATAGGTGGACAGGGGCGCGCCGAAATAGCTGAAGCCCGGATAGTCCTTGATGTTTTCCATGAAGGGCGCGGCCTGGCCCAGTTCGCAGACGCGCCGCACGATGGCGCCGGCCTCGTTGTCCCAATCGACTTCCTGCTTGATGCGCACGGCGTCGCCCGACTTGATGCAGGCCTCGACGAACTCGCGATTGCTTCTCGGTGCTGATATTTTTGACACGTTAGGCTCCTTGCCTGGCTTGAGGTTGAGTCTCTGATTCAACTGATCTTGGACAGGATCTTGTCCCACTTGTCCTGGGCTTTGAGGATCATCTCCGCCACTTCGCGCACCGCGCCGTAGCCGCCGCGCGCCTTGGTGACGTAAGCCGCATGTTTTTTCACGTCCTCCACCGCGTCGCCGACCGCGATCGGCAGGCCGACGCGCTTCATCATCGACAGGTCGACCAGGTCGTCGCCGACATAGGCCACCTGGGCGTCGGTAATGCCCATTTCCTTGAGCATTTCCTCGTAGGGCTCGGTCTTCTTCTTGATGCCCTCGTGGAAACGCTTGATCTTCAGTTCCTCGGCGCGATGCCGCACCGCGCCGGATTTCTTCGAGGTGATGATCGCCACCTCGACGCCGCTCATCATCAGCACCACGACGCCCATGCCGTCCTTGATGTCGAAGTTGCGCGATTCGACGCCGTTGTCGTCGATCACGATGCGGCCGTCGGTCATGACGCCATCGACGTCGAGAATGACCAGCTTGATGTCTTTTGCTTTTTCCATGTCTTCGTCCTCAGTCGATTCCGTACTCGGCCCAGCGGCCCTTGATCTTGGCCAGCATTTCCTCGTCCATGCGCGCCTCGACCGGCTTCTGCTTCCATTCATACGGAATGCAGGCGTCCATGATGATGCGCGAGGTGGTCAGCTTGTTCGAATCGGGATCGAGCGCGGGATCGAGCGGCGTCGAACGGCCGCGCTTCTGGATGTCGGTGCCGCGCGCCGGGTCGTAGCGGCAGGACAGCGCCCAGAACACGCGCTGCAGGTCGTCGGCCATGATGTCGTCGTCCACCGTGATGATGCCCTTGATGCCGTAGGACCCGGTGTTGCTGCCGATCACGGCGTTGGCTACCTGGTTCGAATGGCCCGGGTACATCTGCTTGACCGAGACCACGGCCCAGAAGCGGCCTGCCGACTCGGGCAGCACGCAGACCGAGCTGATGCCGGGAATCTTCATCTGTTCCAGCTCGGTCCACAGCGTTGCGGTGCGGGTGAAGGCCAGCAGCATGTGCACGTCGGTGACCGGGCGGCCCTGGCCGGTGGCCCAAAGCACCGGGTTGTTGCGGTGGAGGATCTGCTTGACTTCCAGCGCCGGCTTGTTGATGACCTTGTGCAGTTCGTCGGTGTAATAGCCGGTGTATTCGGCGAACGGGCCTTCGGGGCGGAAGTTGTTCGGATCGATCTCGCCTTCGAGCACGATCTCGGCGCCGGCCGGCACCGGCAGGCCGGTCAGCGGCGCCATGAGGAACTCGGCGGGCTGGCCGCGCACCGTGCCGGTGATGTCAAAATCGTTGGCGCCCTTGTGCATCAGCGTGCCGGCCATGAAGATCAGCGGGTCGCAGCCGATCACGGCGGCGGCCGGCATCTTCTTGCCCAGCTTGGCGTATTTCTTCATGATCCGCTCGCCGCGCTTGCCCGGCAGGATCTGCACGCCGCAGGTCTTGTCATCGAGCATCTGCATGCGGTAAGTGCCCAGATTCGTCTCGCCGGTTTCCGGGTCGCGCAGCACCAGGAACACCATGGTGCCGATGTAGCGCCCGCCGTCGAGCGGGAAGAACTTCGGCACCGGGAACATGTTGAGGTCGACCTTGTCGCCGCTGATGATGTTCTCCAGCACCGGACCGTCCTTGACTTCCTTGGCCTTGATCAGGCCTTCGGAGGTGATGGTCTTCTTCATCCAGGCCCGTGCCGATTCGCACATCGACAGGTGATGCGGCAGGCCGAGCATGATCGCCAGGCGCTTGGTGGTGGCGAAGGCGCCGGTGAATACGGGCGAGTCATAGCCCTTGATGTTTTCGAACAGCAGGGCCGGGCCTTTTTTCTCCTCGGTCAGCTTCGATACATGGGAGATTTCCAGATTCCAATCGACTTCGGCGGACACCCGCTTGAGTTCGTTGGCGGCTTCGCACTGGTTGATGAAATACCTCAGGTCCATCGGGGATACTCCTTGGTTTGAAATTGGTTGATGAGGGGACCGTTCAATGCCTGGCCTGCACCGACTCGATCACCGGAAAGCCGGCCTCTTCGAGCGCCTTGACCACGTTGCGCGTGTCGGCGCAGTGAAAGCGCACGATGACCCGCTTGCGGTGGTGTTCCTGCGGATCGATGTCCTCGGGCTTGCCGATCGGATAGATCGCCTGGACTTCGGCGCCTGCCGCTTCGACGATGTCGGTGATCCTGCCGATCACGCCGGGCCCGAGTTCGAGCGGCGCCAGGGTCACGCCGCTGCGTTTCTCCCAGGCCCCAAGAAAGTGGGCGGCCAGGGAAAAAACCTCGTTGGCCGAGATGATGCCGACCACCTGACCCTGGTCCATCACCGGAAACTGGGCCACGCCGAGCTTCTGGCCGAGTTGCAGGCAATGCTCCATGGTGTCGTCGGCGTCGACGGTGGCCGGGTTGCGCACCATCAGGTCCTTGACCTTGAGCCGGCCGGAAAAGAAATTCAGTTCATCGGTGTTCTGCGTGCGCAGCGCGAAGTGGGCCGCGCGCAGGCAATTGGCGCGCGTGATGAGGCCGCGCAGGCGGCCGTTGTCGACCACCGGCAAGCCGTGCAAATTGTTCTCGGTGAGGATCCGTTTGGCTTCCGACAGCAGGATGTTGCTGTCGACCACCATCGGATGGGCCCGCATCCAGTTTCGTACGATCATTGGTGTGCTCTCCTAGCTCAGCTTCTTGCCGGCAATCAGGCTCGACACGATGTAGTCCATGGCCGAGGCGGCGCCGCCCGATGCGGCCGCCCTGGGCTTGTCGCTCCAGAAGGTTTCCGGCCGCGCCTGCAGGATGAAAATGTTGCCGCCGGCCGGCAGGTCCTTGTCGATCGCCCACTCGATGTCCATCGGACGCCCGTAGTGCTTCTCGATCTGCTTGCCCATCCAGGCCAGTTGGGTGATTTCATCATCGACGATGGACTGGATGTTCTGCCGCTCGAAAGGTACTTCGAGCGCCACCGACTTCTGTTCCTTGAAGTCCACCGTGTAGCAGACGGTCTTGGTCGAAATGGTTCTTTCCATGATGTCCAGCGCAACCTTGTTGACCACGAAGTGGTCCGGCGTCACTTCGCCCGAAACCACCGACTCGCCGAAGCCGAAGTTCGAGTCGATGACGATCACCGAACGGTCGCCGTTGGTCGGGTGAATCGTGAACATCACGCCGGCGGTCAATGAATTGGCCATCTTCTGGATGCCCACGCTGATCGCCACCTGCTCGTGCGGGAATCCCATCTTCATCCGGTAGGCGATGGCGCGCCCGGTGTAGAGGCTGGAAATGCAGCGCCGCACGTGATGCATCACGCTATCGACGCCGCGTACCCAGAGATAGGTGTCCTGCTGTCCTGCAAAACTTGCGCCGGGCAGGTCCTCGGCCGTGGCGCTGGAACGCACCGCGACCGGGACCGCCGGTATGCAACAACGTACCGACAACTTGCGGTAGGACTCGGCAATCAGGTCTTCGAGCTCGATGGAGATCGGGCGCGATTCGATCATCTCGCGGATGACGCGGGAGGCTTCCTCCAGCTTGTCCATGTCCTGGTGGTCGAGGCCCTTGAGCAGGGCATTGACCTCGGACTGGATGCCGGCATCGCGCATGAACTGCGCGTAGCCGTGCGTCGTCAGGGCGAAGCCCGGCGGCACCCGCACCCCAGCGTTGATGAGTTCCCCCAGCGAGGAGCATTTGCCCCCCACCAGATCCACGGAGTCCTTGTTGACCTCCTCGAACCAGCACACGATCGGCTTGGTGTCGTTCATTCCAGCCTCCATTCCAACCTCGTCGATTGCCAAGACGCTACCCATGGTCGTCAGCCCTCAGCGGGTGATGGTGATTGCGCCCGACGAACCGTCGACCCGCAGCATCATTCCCGTCTTGATCACCTTGGTCGAATGCCCGGTACCCACCACCGCCGGCATGCCGTATTCGCGGCAGACGATGGCAGCGTGGCTCATGACCCCGCCGACGTCGGTGACGCAGGCCTTGATCTTGGCGAAGGCCGGCGCCCAGGACGGCGAGGTGGTCGGCGCGACGAGGATCTCGCCTTCCTGCAGATCGCGGATGTCCTGCGCGCTGCGGCAGACGCGCGCCTTGCCCTCGACGATGCCGGGACTGCCGGCAAAGCCCTTGAGCTCGGTGATGCTGTCCGGATCGCCGGCATCCTGCACCGAAGCCCAGTCGGCCAGCGACTTGTTGGTGACGCCCCAGAGCACGATGGTGAAGGGTTCCTGGATCACCTCGGGCGCGATGCCGATCGCAGGCGGCGCGCTCCACTGGCGGAACTTCTCCATGACGCCCTTGCGCCACTCGATTTCCGGCGGCCAGGTGAAGGTGCCGCGCGGCTTGACGCCGGTGGCCCAGGCGGTGACGACGTCCCACAAGGCCTGCTTGATCTCGTCGCGGCGCATGTACCAGATGTCCTCGATGTCGTTGATCATGCCGTGATCCTTCATGATCGCCGCGACTTCGCGCATCTTGTTCCAGAACACCGAGTGGAACCAGTGCTCGACGTAGAACAGGTGGTTCTCGACGTAGGGGAACACGGTCTTGGCGCAACCCAGCAGCTCGTCGAACTGCTTCAGGTCGGCTTCGTTGGTGATCAGCGCGCGGTACTCGGCAGTGATGCGGTCGCGTTCGGCGCGCACGGCCTCGACCGGACGGTCGATGCTGACGCCGGCCTTGATCTTGCCGATGTAGGTCTGGATGCCGGACAGCGGGATGTCCAGCGTGTCGTTCCAGCTGCGGTCGGTGTGGAACCAGCCGGTGCCGGTGGAGATGTTGAACCACGGATAGCGCGCCTTTTCGAAGGCGGCCAGCCATTCGGCGCCTTTCGGCAGCTTCTCCACGGCAAGCTTGACGGCGACCCAGTCGCGATTGCCGACCACTGCCTGATCGACGCCGAGGGCCACGGCCTTCTTCGCCAGTTCCTTGAGCTCGTCGTCCGGCTTGTACATGATCACGTCGATGCCCGAGATCATCTGCGTGATGCGCTGCAGCGGGATCGAGGGGAACAGCTTCTGCGTGAAGTCCATGAAGAAGACGTAGGCCGCATAGCCGAGGTTGAGGAACTCGAAGTGGTACTGCCAGCATTTGATGCCGAGGTTGATCAGGTCGTCGTAGTTCTTGATCAGGTGGTAGCCCTTGGATTCTCCGAGCGCGTCCGTGACTACGGAAATGTCCTCGAGGTCCGGCAGCGGCGAAATCTGCAGGTTCTCCAGCTCCTTGATGGTGGCCTCCATCTTGGTTTTCCACTTGGCTTCCAGCGCGTCCCAGTTCTTGTAGTAGTAACCGGCGCGCTCCATGAAGTTGGGCACGCGGCTGCCGATCTCGGCGCCATCCTTGACCGGCACCGGCGAGATGTAGACGTAGCCGTTGATCATGCGGTGGTCGACGCCGCGCACCGGCGGCACCTGGAAGATGCGGTTGTTGAACTGCGACAGGGCGAGGAACCAGGCTTCGTCCCAGATCGTGTCGAAGGGATAGAGCGGCTCCGGATAATGCAATCCGTCGTAGAACCAGAACGTCTCCTTTTCGTACTTGTTGCGTTCCGGATCGTCGGTGACGAACTGGTACTGGTACGGGTACATCCTCTCCCAACCTTCGGTGCCGGGAATCGTGGCGGCCTTCACGTCGTGCGGTACTGGAAACTTCATTGAATGTCTCCTTCTCTAATTTTTTTGAATTTCGGATTGTTTGGTCCCGGTCGAATGTCCGGAGCAAGCGACATAACGCAAGCCGCGGGCCAGCTTCGATGTGGCGATGCAAAATTCGCAAGCGGTCGTCGCCCGGCGAGTCGTCCGCAACGTGCTTGAAAAGCCGGTTCGGCGTTTTGCGCGCCTGCAGCAAAAATGACATGGACAAGCCTGCGGAAGAGGACTTGCGGCGCCGCGGGCGAAAATCGACCCTTGATCATTTGATAAAATTCCATGCTGCCAGTCGGGGTTTTTGATGTTTCGAGCAAGAGCCGAAATCGCAAGCGCCGCCGGCCGCAAAATGATTGTTTGACTTCCATCAAGGCTGCGTTCACGATCAGGCATTAAAAGGGTGGATTGAGGAGTAGACAGAGTGAGAGTGAGGCCATGACCAAGCTCCGCAGTGTCGGGCGTACAAGCAGTTCGAGCAGCGAGGATTTGCGCGCCCGCGTGCATTTTTGTGCCGAGACCGGACAGATCTGGTTGCACGAGCACCGCATGCTGCTGGTGCATGCCGAGGCGCAGGCCGCCTTGCGCAAGGAACTGATCGACACCCTGGGCATGGACCGCGCGCGCGGCCTGTTGACGCGCATGGGCTACGCCTCGGGGGTACGCGACGCAGAGCTGGCGCGCACCCGCGCCGAGGATTCGAGCGATCTCGACGCCTTCATGACCGGCCCGCAACTGCATACCCTGGAAGGCATCGTGCGCGCGACCCCGGTCAAGGTCGAGCTGAACCGCCACACCGGGCAGTTCTACGCCGAGATCCTGTGGGAGCATTCCTGGGAAGGGCAGTGGCATCGCCACCACTACGGGATCCACAGCGAGCCGGTGTGCTGGACCCAGATCGGCTATGCCTGCGGCTATACCTCGGCCTTCATGGGTCGCACCATCCTCTACAAGGAGATCGAGTGCACCGGCATGGGCCACAACAACTGCCGCATCATCGGCAAGCCGGCCGAGGAATGGGAGGATGCCGCCGAACAGATGCGCTACTTCAACAGCGAATCGATCGCCGACCAGTTGATCGACCTGCAGACCCAGGTGGTGCAACTGCGTTCCTCGATCGGCGATCGCGACCAGTTGCCCGAGGACGTCACGGGTACCTCGCCCGGATTCCGCGCCGCCTATGAGCTGCTCAAGCAGGCCGCCGGCAGCCACATCAGCGTCCTGCTGCGCGGCGAAACCGGCGTCGGCAAGGAGGTCTTCGCGCGCAGCCTGCACGAAATGAGTTCGCGCAGCGGCAAGTCCTTTGTCGCCGTGAATTGCGCGGCGATTCCGCACGAACTGGTCGAATCCGAACTCTTCGGCGTCGAGAAAGGCGCCTTCACCGGCGCCCTGGTCTCGCGCCCGGGACGCTTCGAGCGCGCCGACGGCGGCACGCTGTTCCTCGACGAGATCGGCGACCTGCCGGCCTCGGCCCAGGCCAAGCTGTTGCGCGTACTGCAGGAAGGCGAGATCGAACGCCTGGGTGACCAGAAGACGCGCAAGATCAATGTGCGGCTGGTCGCCGCGACCAACGCCAACCTGCAGCAACTGGTCAAGGAAGGGCGTTTCCGTTCCGACCTCTACTACCGCCTCAACGCCTACCAGATCGTGATTCCGCCGCTGCGCGAGCGCAAACAGGACATCCCGCTGCTGTCCAAGCATTTCCTGGCCAAGCACAGTGCGATCCACGGCAAGAAGCTGCGCGGCTTCACCGACAAGGCCAAGCGCGCCTTGCTCGGCTACCCCTGGCCGGGCAATATCCGCGAGCTGCAGAATGCCGTCGAGCGCGGCGTGATCCTCGCCCCGAGCGGCACGCGCATCGAGGTCGGCCATCTGTTCATGTCCTGCAACGACGACCAGCCGCACGAATTCGGGCTCGACCCCAGCGGCGGCCTCGACATCAACTGCTGGGAGACCGGCAAGGATCTGCGCGAGGCGGTGTTCAACGGCTCGCTGACGCTGGATCAGGTCGAGGCCATGCTGCTCGAAACCGCCGTGGATAAGGCGCGCGGCAACCTGTCTTCGGCCGCGCGCATGCTGGGCCTGACCCGGCCGCAGATCGCCTATCGCCTCAAGCGCCTGCAGGAGGGCAAGGAAGGCGCCGACGATTTCGGTCCCGCTGCCCACGACCCGACGCCCGCAGGCGTGGCCTGATGCCCACGGCATTGCCGCCGCCGGTGGCCGACTACCTCGCCGGGCACCACGTCATGACCCTCGCCACCCACGGCGCCGACGGCCCCTGGGCGGCGGCCGTGTTCTACGCCAGCGAAGGGACGTCGCTGATCTTCCTGTCGTCGCCGACCACGCGCCACTGCCGGAATCTGGCGCTCGATCCGCATTGCGCGGCGACGATCCAGGAAGACTACAGCGACTGGGCGCAGATCAAGGGCATCCAGCTCGAAGGCCGCGTGATCGAACTCCAGGGCGAGGAGGAAAAGCGCGCCCAGCAGCTCTACGGCGAAAAGTTTCCCCTCGTCGCCCCGCTGGCCAAAGTCCCGCCGGCCATCGTCAAGGCCCTGGCCAAGGTACGCTGGTACCGCCTGCTGCCCGAGCGCCTGCATTTCATCGACAACAGCCGGGGCTTCGGTCACCGCGAGGAAATCGAGCTGTCCGCAGGCTGAGTTCAGCTTTGTGGGGCCGACTTCAGTCGGCCTGAGGTGGATGGTTTAGCTGCTGCGCCACGAGGCGGGGCGCTACTCCTAGCTGCACCGGACGAGGCAGGGCTAAGGGGAAACGCGCGATGCTACGAAACCGACACCTCGATATGCTTTCCCAGCACCCGCGCCGCCGCTTCGATCTGGTCGAGCTTCGACGCATGCTTGAGGTCGAACAGCCGATCCACCTGCGGCATATGCCAGCCCAGCCGACGCGCCAACTCGGACTTGCGGATTCCCTGTTCCATCATCGCCTGATAAACGCCCAGCTTGGCGCATTCCAGCGCGGAGGGGCGCACCGTCTTCTGCCCGCGCTTCGGCTTGCTGGGGATCGGCAAGGGTTTGCGGTCGTCGACATAGAACGACAGGGCGGACTCAAGCGCATCCACCGCATACATCAGCGCTTCGTCGGTATCGGCACCGAAGGTGATCGCCTCCGGCACATCGGGAAAGGTCACCAGCATCGTGCCGTCGTCTGGAGTTAGGATAACGGGGTAGTCAAACATGATCTGTCCTCACTTCAATCCAAGTTGGCGTTTGATTGCGGCTTCGAGGCCTTTGCCAAGTTCGTCCGTGCCGTGCATCGGCAGAACCGTCTGCCGTCCATTCAGAAAAGCCTTCAGATGAGACCCTTTTGCCGGCGCGAATGTGGCGCCTTGCTGCTCAAGCCATTTCTTCATCTGCTTGGAGTTCACAAATCAAATACTAAACACTTGTGTTGTGTTTCGCAAGTTCTCCCATCATGGCTCACTCCGTCACCCCGGACTCCGATCCGGGGCCGGAATCCAGGCTTTGGCACTCCGGCAGGACAGTTCTGGATATCGGCGTTCGCCGGTATGACGCTTAAGCATTTATGTGTGCCGACACCAGCAGTCTGCCCTGCCGCATCCGTCATTCCGGCGAACGCCGGAATCCAGGCGTCGGCACGCCGGCAGGAAAAAATATTTTCCGACTGGCGCAAATAGCGCTCTGTCGCCGTTCCGTGTGGATCGGATTATGCCCTTTGGGATACGAATAGCGGTACAAAACGGCACCCCGGGTTGAATCGCATGCCCGCTGGCTGCTATGCTCATATCCATAAATTAAAAATGGATACTTGGCGGCGCGACCCCGCGCCAGCCGGTACGGCAGCGATTCCTCCAGCATGGGTTTGACCTACCGACGAATCGACACGCGAATCCGGATTCGCTGTGCGCTTGTGATGAAGGATTGCCGATTGCCATTTTCTTTGAGGCCCGCTTTTTGGCGCGCGATGCCGCCTCTGGCCGCGCATGAGTGACGCAGCCCTGACCCTGGTGGCCGAGGCGGCGGACGAGGGCGCCGCCGCCGAAACCCGAGGTGGCCCCGACACCGGGCTCATCGGCTTGGTCATGCTGGCCCGCTTCCACAACATCGCCGCCGATGCCGACCAGCTGGCCCACGAATTCCGCGACACGGGCCGGGCTTTCGGCGTGCCGCAAATCCTGCTCGCCGCCAGGCAGTTGGGGCTCAAGGCTAAACACGTGCGCACCGAGCTCGCCCGTTTGGCGCAAACCCCGTTGCCCGCCATGGCGGTGTCGACGGATGGGCGCTTCTTCATCCTCGCCCGCATCGATCAGGAAAAGGTTCTGATCCAGGACCCCTGCGTCGAACGCCCGCAGGTTCTGTCCATCGCCGACTTTGCCGAACGCTCGAGCGGCGAACTGATCCTGTTCGCCTCGCGCGCCTCGCTGGCCGGCGAACTGGCGAAGTTCGACTTCACCTGGTTCA
>JACPUD010000022.1 GCA_016192435.1 Rhodocyclales bacterium
AGGCAAAGTTGGCGCTGGCGTTACGGCGAAGGACATCGTCCTCGCCCTGATCGGCCGCATCGGCACCGCGGGCGGCAACGGCTATGCCATCGAGTTCGGCGGTTCGGCCATCCGCGCGCTGTCGATGGAAGGCCGCATGACCATATGCAACATGGCCATCGAGGCCGGCGCCCGGGTCGGTTTCGTCGCCTGCGACGAAACTACCATCGCCTATCTCAAGGGCCGCAATTTTGCGCCCAAGGGTGCCGACTGGGACAAGGCGGAGGCCTACTGGCGCACGCTGGTCTCGGACGCCGGTGCCCGCTTCGATACCGTGATCGACATGGATGCACGCCAGATCGTGCCGCAGGTGACCTGGGGTACTTCTCCGGAAATGGTCACCGGGATCGACGGCACGGTGCCGGCGCCCGAGGACTTCAAGGATCCGGTCAAGAGCGAAGGCGTGGCACGCGCGCTGCAGTACATGGGTCTCACGCCGCGCATGCGCATCGACGGGATTGCCATCGACAAGGTCTTCATCGGTTCCTGCACCAATTCCCGCATCGAGGACCTGCGCGCGGCTGCCGCGGTGGCCAGGGGGCGACGGGTGGCTGCCAATGTCAAGCTGGCGCTGGTGGTGCCCGGTTCCGGCCTGATCAAGGAGCAGGCCGAGGCCGAGGGACTGGACAAGATCTTCATCGCCGCCGGGTTCGAGTGGCGGCAGCCGGGTTGTTCCATGTGCCTGGCGATGAACGACGATCGCCTGAATCCCGGCGAACGCTGCGCCTCGACCTCGAACCGCAATTTCGAAGGCCGGCAGGGCGCCGGCGGCCGCACCCATCTGGTCAGTCCGGCGATGGCGGCGGCGGCCGCGATTGCCGGCCGCTTTGCCGACGTTCGTGAATTGTCTTGAGGAGAATACTTATGTCCCGCATGTTTATCGCTTCGATCCTGGTGCTTGTCCTGTCCGCCTGCAATACCGTGGAAGGCATCGGCAAGGACCTCAAGAAGGGCGGCGAAGCCATCCAGAAGTCGACCAAGTGATGGAAAAATTCATCACGCTGGATGGTCTCGTGGCGCCGCTCGACAGGGCCAATGTCGATACCGATGCGATCATTCCGAAGCAGTTCCTCAAGTCGATCAAGCGTTCCGGTTTCGGCCCGAATGCCTTCGACGAGTGGCGCTATCTGGATCACGGCGAACCGGGCCAGGATTGCGCGAAGCGGGCCAGGAACCCCAATTTCGTGCTCAACCAGGCGCGCTATCAGGGCGCTTCCATCCTGCTCGCGCGCAGCAACTTCGGCTGCGGCTCGTCGCGCGAGCACGCGCCCTGGGCGCTGCAGGACTTCGGTTTTCGCGCCATCGTCGGCGAATCCTTCGCCGACATATTCTTCAACAACTGCTTCAAGAACGGTCTGCTGCCCATCGTCCTGCCCAAGGCGGAGATCGATGCGCTGTTCGGGCTCACCGAACATACCCCGGGCTTTCGCCTGACCATCGATCTGCCCGCGCAACGGGTGCTGCGGCCGGACGGCCATGCGATTCCGTTCGAGGTCGATGCCTTCCGCAAGGAATGCCTGCTCAACGGCTGGGATGACATCGGCCTGACCCTGCGCCACGCCGAGAAGATACGTGAGTTCGAGGCGCGTCGCCGCGTCGAGCAGCCCTGGTTGTTTGCATAAAGGATTTTTGATGAAAATTTGTGTTCTGCCCGGTGATGGCATCGGCCCGGAAATCATCGCCGAGGCGGTGCGGGTGCTGAGTGCGCTCGATCTTGGCATCGAAATGGAAGAGGCCCTGCTCGGGGGTTGCGCGGTGGATGCCACCGGCGATCCCTATCCGGATGCAACCCAGAAGCTGGCGCAGGCGGCCGATGCCGTGCTGCTTGGCGCCGTGGGCGGCCCGCAATGGGACAATAATCCGCGCGAGCAGCGCCCGGAGCGCGGCTTGCTGGGCATACGCAAGCAGCTCGGGCTGTTCGCCAATCTGCGGCCGGCGATCCTCTATCCGGAGCTGGCCAATGCCTCCACGCTGAAGCCCGAGGTGGTGGCCGGGCTGGATATCCTGATCGTGCGCGAACTGACGGGCGACATCTATTTCGGCCAGCCGCGCGGCATAGAGACGCGCAAGGTGGATGGTCAAATGCAGCGCTTCGGCTTCAACACCATGCATTACACCGAGAGCGAGATCCGGCGCATCCTCAAGGTGGCCTTCGAGGCGGCGAGGAAGCGCAACAGGAAGGTCTGCTCCGTGGACAAGATGAACGTGCTCGAATGTACCCAGCTCTGGCGCGACGTGGCCATCGAGACCGGCCGGGAATATCCGGACGTGGAACTCACGCACATGCTGGTCGACAACGCGGCGATGCAGCTGGTGAAGAATCCCAAGCAGTTCGACGTCATGGTCACCGGCAACATGTTCGGCGACATTCTGTCGGACGAGGCTTCGATGCTGACGGGCTCGATCGGCATGCTGCCGTCGGCCTCGCTGGATGCCGCCAACAAGGGACTTTACGAGCCTTCGCACGGTTCCGCGCCGGATATCGCCGGCAAGGGTGTGGCCAATCCGTTGGCGACCATCCTTTCCGCGGCCATGATGCTGCGCTACACTTTTGCCAACGAGGCCGCTGCCCTGCGCATAGAGAACGCCGTGAAGAAAGTCCTTGCACAGGGCTTCCGTACCGGGGACATTTTCGAGGCGGGAATGAAGAAGGTCGGCACCCGTGAAATGGGCGATGCCGTACTTGCCGCACTGTAATTCGATACTGAAAGATTAATCATGAAGCGTGTAGGTCTGGTGGGTTGGCGGGGCATGGTGGGTTCGGTGCTGATGCAGCGCATGCGCGAGGAGGATGACTTCGCCCATATCGAGCCGGTATTTTTCACGACCTCGAATCCCGGCGGCAAGGCACCCGAGTTCGCCAAGGGAGCGCCGCCGCTCAAGGATGCAAAGGACATCGACCAACTGAAGTCGCTTGACATCATCATCAGCTGCCAGGGCGGCGACTACACCACCGAAGTCTTCCCGAAGCTGCGTGCAGCCGGCTGGAATGGCCACTGGATCGATGCGGCATCCAGCCTGCGCATGAAGGACGACACGGTGATCATCCTCGACCCGGTGAATATGGACGTGATCAAGGACAGCCTGGCCAAGGGCGGGCGCAACTGGATCGGCGGCAACTGCACCGTGAGCCTGATGCTGATGGCGCTGGGCGGCCTGTTCAAGGCGGGACTGGTCGAGTGGATGACCTCGATGACCTACCAGGCGGCCTCCGGTGCGGGTGCGCAGAACATGCGCGAACTGCTGGCGCAGATGGGCGAGACGCATCGCGTGGTGAAGAACCTGCTCGACGATCCGGCTTCGGCAATTCTGGATATCGATCGCGAGGTTGCCGGCATTCTGCGCGACGACGGTTTCCCCACGGCCAACTTCGGCGTGCCACTGGCCGGTTCGCTGATTCCATGGATCGACAAGGATCTCGGCAACGGCCAGAGCCGCGAGGAATGGAAGGGGCAGGCCGAGACCAACAAGATTCTGGGCCGCTCCGTCTCGCCGATCCCGGTCGACGGCCTCTGCGTGCGCATCGGTGCGATGCGCTGCCACTCCCAGGCGATGACCATCAAGCTGACCCGGGACGTCCCGCTGGACGAGGTCAATGACATACTGGCGGCGCATAACAACTGGGTCCGGGTCGTGCCTAACGAGCGCGAGGTCACCTTGAAGGAATTGACGCCGACGGCGGTAACGGGAACCCTCGGCGTCCCGGTCGGACGCTTGCGCAAACTCAGCATGGGGCCACAGTACCTGTCGGCCTTTACGGTCGGTGACCAGCTGTTGTGGGGCGCGGCCGAGCCTTTGCGGCGCATGCTGCGCATCCTGTTGCATTGATGCCATGCGGCGCTGCGACTGGAATGTAATGGGAAGGTTGAGCTTGCATCGCTAACATCCTGATGTTATTTTGATAACATGATAAAAAGTCCGTCGGGAGTCACAGTGCCCAATACTGCCAAGCGAAATCCATTCAAGGCCACCGTGCTTGCGGCGGCGATTGCCGTTCTGCCTCTGGTCACACATGCTGCCGGGCTGGGAAAGATCACCGTGCTTTCGGCATTGGGGCAGCCACTCCAGGCGGAACTTGAAGTTTCCGCTACCCGCGATGAAGCGTCTTCCCTGGTTGCCAGGCTAGCTGCGGTGGAAGCCTTTCGTCAGGCCGGGATCGATTACTCGCCTGCCTTGGCGACGCTGCGGTTTTCCCGCGACATCAAGGAGCGGGGCGGCCGCCGCTACCTTGAAATAACCACCGATCGTCCGCTCAACGAGCCCTTCATCGACATGCTGGTCGAATTGAGCTGGGCCTCGGGACGTCTGGTGCGCGAATACACTTTCCTCCTCGATCCACCGGATCTGGCCGCGAAGGCGGCCCCGGCGCCAATTGCGGCGCCCGAAGTCGGGACCGCGCCGCCGGCGCGACAGGTCGAAAGATCCGCTGCAGCTCCCGCGGAAACCCGTCCGGTGATCGAGAGCCGTCCGCCTGCACCTATGCAGCCGTCGGAAAAGCCGGCGGCGAAGCCTGCCGCAGCCAGTTCGCGCGAGGTGGTTGCGGGTGACACGCTGGGCAAGATCGCGGCGCAGACCCTGCCGGAGGGAGTCAGCCTCGATCAGATGCTGGTTGCCTTGTTCCGCAACAACAGCGATGCCTTCATTGCCGGCAACATGAACCGCCTGAAGGCCGGCAAAATACTTTCCATTCCCGACGCCGAGACCGCAAGCCAGGTTTCCGCCGGCGAAGCGCGTCGGGAAGTTGTCGCCCAGGCAGCCGATTTCAACGCCTATCGACAGCGTCTGGCCGCGGCTGCGGCGGCCTCCGAACCGGCCGGCGATCGGGGCGCCAAACAGGCGGTGAGCGGCAGGATCTCGCCCAGGGTTGAAGACAAGCTGCCGTTGGCGACGGGCAAGGACAAACTCGAAGTATCGCGTACGGAAGCGGCGCGTGGTGCCGGTACCAAGCCCTTGCAGGGGCGGATTGCCGCGCTTGAGGAAGACCTGGTGTCCCGCGACAGGGCGCTCAAGGAAGCCAGCGGCCGCATTGCCGAACTGGAAAAGAATCTCAGCGACCTGAAAAAACTCGCCGAGATCAAGAGCAAGGCTGGTGCCGACCTGCAGAAAGCGGCCCAGGCAACGCAGCCTGCCGCAGCACCCAAGGCAGCAGAGCCACCCAAGCCGGTTGAAGCCGCCAAGCCCGCGGAAGCGCCGAAGCCGGCCGAGGCCGCCAAGCCTGTGGAAGCGCCGAAGCCGGCCGACGCAGTCCAGATTGCCGATGCCCCAGCCAAACCGGCTGAAGCTGCGAAACCGGCCGAAGCGCCCAAGCCTCCGCCACCGAAGAAGAAGGCAGTTCCGCCACCGCCGCCCGAGCCTGAGCCCGACTTCATCGAAGAGAATGCGCCGCTGGTATTTGGCGGCGGCGCGGTGCTTGCCCTGCTGTTCGCCTGGCTGGGGATTTCGGCCTACCGCAAGAAGCGCGGAGCGGCGATTTCCAATGCGCCGATTGCCGAAACCGATCTTTCGGCGCACTCCGTGTTCAGCACGACCAGCGTAGCGCCGCCTCCCAGCGAACAGGAGACCAGCCAGTTCAGTACGACCGGAATGGGCATGGCTGCAAACCAGGAAACCGTCGATCCGGTGGTCGAGGCCGATACCTTCCTCGCCTTCGGGCGCGACGCTCAGGCCGAGGAAATCCTTCTGGAAGCCCTGAAGACGGATCCCCAGCGCCAGGCGATACACTTGAAGCTGCTCGACATCTATGCGGCGCGCAAGAACGCCGGCCAGTTCGAGCTGGTCGCCCGGGACATGCATGCCCTGACCGGCGGTAGCGGTGAGGTCTGGGACAAGGTGGCCGCCATGGGCGCAGCCCTAGATCCCGGATGTTCGCTTTACGCTACCGGTAGCTCCAGCGATCAGGCGGCAGCGCCGATTCCTGCCGTCGGGCCGGACATGAACGCGACGATGATCATCCAGCCCGGAGTGATTACGGCCGAAGCGCAGCCTGTCGTAGCCGCAGAGCCTCCAGCCCCCGCCGCGCCTGTAGCCCTGGATTTCGATCTGGATATCGGAACCAGCGATACGACGAGCGCCGCCACTCCGGCCGCCGAAATCAAGCCCGAATCCGCCGGATTGGATTTCGATCTGGACTTGGGTGCGCCCGTGGCCGCGCCGGCTCCCGAACCCACTGCCCAGGCGGAGGTCAAGAGCGAGGAGGTCATACTCGATATCAATTTCGACATGCCGGCCAAGGACATGACGGCTAGTGGGATCGATTTTCCCCTTGCTGCGGAAAAACCGGCGGCAGCGCCGGCGGCTCCATCGGCGCCGGCAGCACCCGCGGCGGCACCCGCCGCGGTGGCGGCCGATTCAGGCAGCATCGATTTCGACTTCGACCTGGGGACGCCGGAACCTGCCGCGCCAACCCCCTTGCGTGCTATGTCGATCGATATCCCTGCGCCGGCGCCGGCCGAGTTCAACCTCGGGGACATCAGCCTGGAACTGGATACACCTGCCGGCACGGCGCCCGAGCCTGCCGCTGCCGTAGCCGCCGATATGCCCGACAATCCGGAAGTCGCCACCAAGCTGGAACTGGCGGCGGCCTATGAGGAAATGGGCGACAAGGACGGTGCCCGCGAACTTTTCCAGGAAGCCCTGGCAGAAGGCAGTCCGGCGCAGCAGAAGGCGGCGCGCGCCAAACTTGACGCTCTCGCCTGAGCGACCCCGCTCTCCCGGCGCCTGTGCGTCGGGAGATGCTGTTCCAATGAAGCGTCCCGATTCCGCCAGCCTGATCCTGCTGGGCCTGGCCGTACTTGTCGTCGCCTCCTCGCGCGCTGGAATGCCGCTGTTTCTGGCCTGCCTGGGGCTCGCCCTGGCGGCGCTGGCAGTCGCCACTGCACATTTGCGTTTGCTGCTGCGACGCAGTCGCTGGCTGGCGCTCACCATGCTGGTCATGTTCGGCTGGATGACGCCGGGAACACCGTTGCCGGCGATCCCCGGGGCAAGCCAGGAAGGGCTGCTGCTGGCTGCCGAGAGCCTTGCCCGCCTTTTGATCGCACTGTGCACCGTGGCCATGTTGTTGAAAACCCTGACCCCCAACCAACTGGTCGCCGGCATGCGTTCGCTGCTGGCGCCCCTGGTGCTGCTGGGCATTTCCCGCGACCGGGTTGCGGTGCGCCTCGCGCTGACGCTCGAAGAAGTCGAGGCGGCTTTGCAGCCGGACGACAGGCAGGGCGGAGTTGCCACGACGCTGTCCCTGCCCGCGGCGGTTTTTGGTATGGCGGACGTCTGTCTCGGCGTCCTGGCGGGGGGCCTGCTGCTGGGCGCCTGGCTGACATGAGAATCGCGCTCGGCCTCGAATACGAGGGTTCCGGTTTCTGCGGCTGGCAGTCGCAGGCGGGCGGGGGCGCGGTGCAGGACGCGCTGGAATCGGCGCTGTCAACGGTTGCCGACAGTCCGACCCGAGTCGTCTGCGCCGGACGCACCGACGCCGGAGTCCATGCCCTGGCGCAGGTGGTGCATTTCGATAGCGCAGCCGTGCGTCCGCTTACGGCGTGGGTACGCGGCGTCAATGCCCATCTGCCGGCCAGCGTTGCCGTGCGCTGGGCGCAGCCGGTGGGCGACGAGTTCCACGCCAGGTTTTCGGCGCGCGGCCGGCGCTATCGCTACCTGCTGCTCAATCGTGCCGAACGACCCGGCCTCATGGCCCGGCGCGTGGGCTGGTTCCATCGTCCGCTGGATGTGCAGGCCATGGCTGCCGCCGTGGGTTTGCTCCTCGGCGAACACGATTTCTCGGCTTTCCGCGCGGTCGAGTGCCAGGCCAAGTCGCCGGTCAAGATCCTGCGTCGCGCCGATGTTGCGCGCCACGGCGATCTGCTGGTATTCGACTTCGAGGCCAGCGCCTTCCTCCATCACATGGTGCGCAATCTGGTCGGCGCGCTGGTCTATGTCGGCAAAGGCGCGCATCCGCCGGCGTGGCTGGGCGAACTGCTGGCCGGGCGCGATCGCACCCGCGCCGCGCCGACTTTCGAGGCCTGCGGCCTGTACTTTGCGGGCGTCGATTATGATCCGGTCTGGCAACTGAGAGTTGGTGCTGGCGAGACGGCGCTGATCCTGCCCTGCACCTGATCCGAACCCATGAAACGCACGCGAATCAAGATCTGCGGCATCACCCGCGAGCAAGACCTCGCTACGGCCGTGGCGGCGGGCGCCGATGCGCTGGGTTTCGTGTTTTACGCGCCCAGCCCGCGTTTCGTGACGCCGCAGCGGGCGGCACAGCTCGTGGCGCAGGTGCCGGCCTTCGTCGCCCGGGTCGGGCTGTTCGTCAATGAGACGGCAGAATTCGTGGATGCGGTGCTGGCGCAGGTGCCGCTCGACCTGCTGCAGTTTCACGGCGATGAAGACGCGGCCTTCTGCTCCGCTTTCGGCCGGCCGTGGATCAAGGCCGCGAGGGTAAAGCCCGGATTCGATTTGCTAGAATACGCGTCCGCATTTGCCGGGGCCCCTGGAATATCCGGCCTGTTGCTCGATGCCCATGTCGACGGCTATGGCGGCGGCGGCAAAAGCTTCGACTGGTCCCTGATTCCGCAGTCGCTGCCGCTGCCGGTCATTCTGTCCGGCGGCCTGCATCCGGGCAACATCGCCGAGGCGGTGCGCGCCGTGCGGCCATGGGCGGTGGATGTCAGCAGCGGTGTCGAGAGCGCCCGCGGCATCAAGGATGCGCAAAAGATCACCGAATTCATTGCCGGAGTGCGAGATGCAGATGCAGGAACTTCCCTATAACTTGCCCGATGCGGGCGGCCACTTCGGTCCTTACGGCGGCATCTTCGTGGCCGAGACGCTGATGCCGGCGCTGACCGAACTGCGCGAGGCCTATGCCGCCGCCCAGGCCGATCCGAAATTCCGCGCCGAATACGAATACGACCTCAAGCACTATGTCGGTCGGCCCAGCCCGATTTACCACGCCAAGCGCTGGTCGGGATTGCTCGGCGGGGCGCAGATTTATCTCAAGCGCGAAGACCTCAATCACACCGGTGCGCACAAGATCAACAACTGCATCGGCCAGGCCCTGCTGGCCCGCCGCATGGGCAAGCCGCGCGTGATCGCCGAAACCGGCGCCGGCCAGCATGGCGTCGCCACTGCCACGGTGGCCGCCCGCTACGGCATGGAATGCGTGGTCTATATGGGCTCCGAGGACGTCAGGCGCCAGGCCGCCAACGTCTATCGCATGAAGCTGCTGGGCGCCACCGTGGTGCCCGTCGAATCCGGCTCGAAGACGCTCAAGGATGCCTTGAACGAGGCCATGCGCGACTGGGTCACCAACATCGGCAACACCTTCTACATCATCGGCACGGTCGCCGGCCCGCACCCCTATCCGATGATGGTGCGCGACTTCCAGGCGGTGATCGGCGAGGAATGCAAGACGCAGATGCCCGAGTTGGCCGGCCGCCAGCCGGATGCCGTGATCGCCTGCGTCGGCGGCGGTTCCAATGCGATGGGCATCTTCTATCCCTACATCCCGATGGCCGGCGTAAAACTGATCGGCGTCGAAGCCGCTGGGCATGGCCTTGCATCGGGCCAGCATGCCGCTTCGCTGACGGCCGGCCGTTCCGGCGTGCTGCATGGCAACCGGACTTATCTGCTGCAGGACGAAAACGGGCAGGTGATCGAGACCCACTCGATATCGGCCGGCCTCGATTACCCCGGCGTCGGCCCCGAGCATGCCTGGCTCAAGGACTCCGGTCGCGCCGAGTACGTCACCATCACCGATGCCGAGGCCTTGCAGGCCTTCCATGACCTCTGCCATTTCGAAGGCATCATCCCGGCGCTCGAATCCAGCCATGCCCTGGCCCATGCGGCGAAGCTCGCGCCGACCCTGGCGGCGGACAAGGTGCTGCTGGTCAATCTTTCCGGCCGCGGCGACAAGGACATGCATACCGTCGCCGAAAAATCCGGCATCCAGTTCTGATTCGGTCCCCTTCATGTCACGCATTCCCGCCACTTTCGCCACGCTTGCCGCACAAGGCCGCAAGGCCCTGATTCCCTTCATCACCGCCGGTGATCCCGATCCCGATGCCACGCTGCCGCTGATGCGCGCGCTGGTTGCGGGCGGTGCCGACATCATCGAGCTCGGTGTGCCGTTTTCCGATCCGATGGCGGACGGCCCGACCATCCAGCGCGCGTCCGAACGGGCTTTGGCGCATGGCATGAGCCTGCGCCGGGTGCTGGCGCTGGTAGGCGAATTCCGCCGCGAGAATGCGGCGACGCCGGTGGTGCTGATGGGCTATGCCAATCCGGTGGAAGCCTACGGCGTCGAGGCTTTTGCCCGCGACGCGCAGGCCGCCGGCGTCGATGGCGTATTGGTGGTCGACTATCCGCCGGAGGAGTGTGCCGGCTTCGCCGCCGTGATGAAGCAGGCGCAGATCGATCCGATCTTCCTGCTGGCGCCGACCTCCACCGAGCAGCGTTACGGCGAAGTGGCGCAGATCGGCAGCGGCTATATTTATTACGTTTCGCTGAAGGGCGTGACCGGCTCCGGCAGTCTCGACCTGGACGAAGTCGCGCGGCGCATTCCGCTGATCCGCGACAAGGTCGGCATGCCGGTCGGCGTCGGCTTCGGCATCCGCGACGGCGCGACTGCCGCGCGCATCGGCGCCGTGGCGGACGCGGTGGTGATCGGCAGTCGCATCATCGAAGAAATCGAGCGCGCTCCCATCGGCGAAGCGCCGGCGCGGGTGAAGGACTTTCTCTCCGGAATTCGTGCGGCCATGGATGCCGCTACTGACAAACGAGGTGCCATCGCATGAGCTGGTTACAGAAACTGCTGCCGCCCAAGATCAAGCGTTCGGAAGGCACGCGCAAGTCTATCCCGGAGGGACTCTGGGCCAAGTGCCCGGCCTGCGAGGCGGTGCTCTACAGCACCGACCTAGAGAACAACCAGAACGTCTGTCCCAAGTGCTCCCACCATTTGCGGCTGCGCGCCCGCGTCAGGCTGGATGCGCTGCTCGATCCGGAGGGACGCTTCGAGATCGGCACCGAAGTCATCCCCATGGATCCGCTCAAGTTCAAGGACAGCAAGCGCTACATCGATCGCCTGGCCGCCGCCAATGAGGATACCGGCGAGGCCGATGCCATGGTCGTCATGCAGGGCGCGATCAAGACCGTGCCGGTGGTGATCGCCTGCTTCGAGTTCGAGTTTCTCGGCGGCTCGATGGGCGCCGTGGTCGGCGAGCGTTTCGTGCGCGGCGTCAAGGCGGCGATCGAACTGCAGTCGCCCTTCATCTGCATCACCGCTTCGGGCGGCGCGCGCATGCAGGAAGGCCTGTTTTCCCTGATGCAGATGGCCAAGACCACGGCCGCCGTGACCCAGCTTGCGCATCACCAGTTGCCCTTCATCACTTTGCTGACCGATCCGACCATGGGCGGCGTCTCCGCCTCCTTCGCCTTCGTCGGCGACGTGGTGATTGCCGAGCCCGGTGCCCTGATCGGTTTCGCCGGGCCGCGGGTGATCGAGCAGACGGTGCGCGAGACCTTGCCGGCGGGCTTCCAGCGCGCCGAGTTCCTGCTCGAAAAAGGCGCGATCGACATGATCGTCGACCGGCGCGAACTGCGCGACAAGCTGGCATCGCTGATCACCCTGCTGCAACGCGTGCCCGCCGCCTGATGCCGCAACTGCCGCCCGATGCCGGGCTGGAGGCATGGCTGGCGCATCTCGAAGCGCTGCATCCGCACGGCAGTGCCGGCATCGAACTCGGCCTGCAGCGGGTCGCCGCGGTCAAGGCGCGGCTGGGCCAGCGCGAGACCTGTCCGGTGATTCTGGTGGGCGGCACCAATGGCAAGGGATCGACTTGCGCCATGCTGGAGTGCATCCTGCTCGCCGCCGGCTACCGCGTCGGCCTGTATACCTCGCCCCACCTGCTGCACTACAACGAGCGCGTCAGGGTCAACGGCGTCGCGGTCGACGCTGGGAGCCTGTGCGCCGCATTCGCCCGCGTCGAGCAGGCGCGCGGCGACGCTGCGCTGACTTATTTCGAGTTCGGCACTCTGGCCGCCTGGGAAGTCTTTGCCGCCGCCGGACTCGATGCGATCGTCCTCGAAGTGGGGCTCGGCGGGCGGCTGGACGCCACCAACATCTACCAACCCGCATGCGCGGTCGTCAGCGGCGTCGACCTCGACCACATGGATTTCCTCGGCGCCGATCGCGAGGCCATCGGACGCGAGAAGGCGGGCATATTCCGTAGCGGAATTCCGGCCATCTGCGGCGATCCGCAGCCGCCATTGTCCCTGACCGATCATGCGGCAGCCATCGGCGCCCGGTTGCAGGTCCTGGGGCGGGATTTCGGCTACCTGAAACAGGAACAGCAGTGGTTGTATTGGGGGCGCGCGGGCGACGCTTCCGCGGCGGCCATTCGCCGCGGCGGCTTGGCCTTTCCGGCCTTGCGCGGCGAACGGCAGTTGGCCAACGCGGCCTGCGCACTGGCTGCGCTCGACGCCCTGCACCGGCAACTGCCGGTGGCCATGAAGGACATCCGCCAGGGTCTGGGCGCGGTTGAACTGGCGGGGCGTTTCCAGGTCCTGCCGGGCCGTCCGGCGGTGGTGCTGGATGTCGCCCACAACCCGCAGGCGGCCCGTGTCCTGGCCGCCAACCTCGGCGACATGAGTTTTCACCGCAACACCTGGGCGGTGTTCGGCATGCTCGCCGACAAGGATATCGACGGCGTCATCGATGCCATGCGCGACCGGGCCACACACTGGCTGCCGTGTACCCTCGAAGGCCGCCGTGCCGCCAGCGCCAACTCTCTGGCCGAACGATTGCAGAGCCGCGGCATGACGGTCGCGGGAGTGTTTGCCGCGCCCGCTGCAGCGCTCGCTTTTGCCCAGGAGCACGCAGGCGAAGATGATAGAATCGTCGCCTTCGGATCCTTCCTCACTGTTGCTGCGGCCCTGCAAATGCTTGGCCGCCCGAGCTAACCACGCGTAACCACGATGGCGGAACAAGACACGTCGCCTGACGCAGATTTGCAGTTGAAGAAGCGCGCGCGCCGGCGACTGGTTGGCGCCGCCGCGCTGGCGTTGTTTGCCGTGCTGGTTCTGCCGATGGTGATGGACCGCGAGCCGCGGCCGCTGAATCAGGACATCCAGGTGCGCATTCCCAGCCAGGACGCCACCGGCCTCGCGGCCAAGGTCATTCCCGGCAAGCCCGTGGCAAGCCCGATGCCGGCACCGGAAGCCGTAGCCGAACCCAAGCCCGAACCTAAGCCCGAAGTCAAATCCGAGCCCGCCGCTGTGCCGGCCCCGGCGGCAAAGCCGGCCGAGACGGTCGCGCCGCCGGAGAAGAAAGCCGCGCCAGACAAGAAACCCGTGGCGAAAATCGCTGCCGATGCAAAGCCGGCGCCCGCGGCTTCCGGCCAGTGGGTGGTGCAGCTCGGCGCCTACAAGGAGACGGGCAACGTCAAGTTGCTGCTGGCCAAATTGAAGGGCATCGGCGTGCCGGCCTACACCGAGAATTTCGATTCGCCGCAGGGCCAGCGCACCCGCGTTCGGGCCGGCCCCTTCGCCAGTCAGGAGGCCGCCGAAAAGGCTCGTTCGAGAATCAAGATCATCGGCGTGGACGGCCCGGTCGCTCCGAAGTAGCGCGATGACGGTGTTCGATTACGCCGTGCTGACGATCATTGCGGCGTCGGTGCTGTTGGGTTTGTGGCGAGGCGTGGTCAGCGAGATTCTGGCCTTGGCGGCGTGGATAGTGGCTTTTCTGGCGGCGCGTGCCGCGGCGGCGGATGTGGCGAACTGGCTGGCGGCGCATATCGCCGAACCGGGTCTGCGCTTGCCGGTGGCGTATGTGCTGATTTTTGTCGGGGTATTGCTGGTCTTCGCAATCGCGCGCATGCTTATTTCCCTGATGCTGAAGGCGGTTGGCCTGGGTTTGCTGGACCGCCTGCTGGGTGCAGGTTTTGGTGTCTTGCGCGGGACGCTGGTGGTGTTGGCGGTGGTATTGGTGGCGGGTATGACCGCGTTACCCAGGGAAGCCTGGTGGCGCGATGCGATGCTGGCGCCGCCGCTGGAGACTGTGGTGATCGCGGCAAAACCCTGGTTGCCGCCGGAAGCGGCAAAACGGATTCGGTTTCGATAGAGGAAGATGACCGTCTCCTCTTCCCCCTTGCCGGGGAAGGGGGCGATAATTGCTAGCGGGCCCCGCCCGCTCCATGTTTTGGCTGCTTCTGCTTGGGGCGGCCCTGCGGAGAAGGACCATGTGCGGAATTCTGGGTGTGGTGGCCACCACGCCGGTTAACCAGTTGCTCTACGACGGCTTGCAGGTACTTCAGCACCGCGGCCAGGATGCTGCGGGCATAGCCACGGCGGAGGGCGGGCGCTTCCACATGCACAAGGGCTCCGGCCTGGTGCGCGATGTCTTCCGTACCCGCAACATGCGCAGCCTGCTGGGCAACTGGGGCATCGGGCACTGCCGCTATCCGACCGCCGGCTCGGCCGACAATGCCGCCGAGGCGCAGCCCTTCTACGTCAATTCGCCCTTCGGCCTGATGCTGGCGCACAACGGCAACCTGACCAATGCCGACCAGTTGAAGCAGGACATGTTCCTCCAGGATCTGCGCCACATGAACACCAACTCCGATTCGGAGGTGCTGCTCAACGTGCTGGCGCACGAACTGCAGGCCGCGTCGACCAAGTACCAGGTCGATGCCGAGACGATATTCAAGGCAGTGGCCGGCGTGCACCGCCGCGTCAAGGGTGCCTATGCCGTGGTGGCGATGATCGCCGGTTACGGCCTGCTGGCCTTCCGCGATCCCTACGGCATCCGTCCGCTGGTGATCGGCAAGAACGAGACGGCGCAAGGCACGGAATACCTGGTCGCCTCGGAGAGCGTGGCGATCGACACGCTGGGCTTCAAGATGCTGCGCGACGTCGAGCCCGGCGAAGCGGTGCTGGTCGACATGCGCGGCAACTTCGTCAGCCGGCAGTGCGCCGAACACACGCTCCATGCGCCCTGCATGTTCGAGTTCGTCTATCTGGCGCGTCCCGATTCGGTGATGGACGGCATATCCGTGTATGAAACACGGGCCAAGATGGGCGACTACCTGGCCGACAAGATTCGGCTCACGATGCCGCATCTGGAGATCGATGCGGTGATTCCGATCCCCGATTCCAGCCGTCCTTCGGCGATGGATCTGGCGGCGCGGCTGAACCTTCCCTACCGCGAGGGCTTCGTCAAGAATCGCTACATCGGGCGCACCTTCATCATGCCCGGCCAGGCGACGCGGCGTAAATCCGTGCGGCAGAAGCTCAACGCCATCAGCCAGGAATTCAAGGGACGCAACGTGCTGCTGGTCGACGATTCCATCGTGCGCGGCACCACCAGCCGCGAGATCATCATGATGGCGCGCGAAGCCGGCGCGAAGCGGGTCTATTTCGCCTCCGCCTCGCCGCCGGTGCGCTTCGCCAACGTCTATGGCATCGACATGCCGACGCGCTCCGAGCTGATCGCGGCCTTCCGCAACGACGAGGAAATCTGCCGCGAGATCGGCGCCGACGCGCTGATCTACCAGGATCTGGATGCCCTCAAGGCGGCGGTGCGCTCGGTCAATCCGACCGTGACCCAGTTCGAGACTTCCTGTTTCGACGGCCAGTACATCACCGGCGACGTCAGCGCGGGCTATCTGCAGAGCATGGAGGACAAGCGCAACCTGCCGCCGCTGCCGAAGCAGGACGACCAGGACGGCTTCGACGGTCCGGACGGCGAACAGCTCGACCTGAATCTGGTGCAGTCGAGATGAGCCTGGTGGACGAAAATCCGCACTGGTCATTCGAGACGCTGGCCGTGCGCGCCGGTCAGGAGCGCAGTCAGTTCAACGAACACTCGGAGGCGCTCTACCTCACATCGAGCTTCGTCTTCGATAACGCGGCGCAGGCGGCGGCGCGTTTTTCCGGTGCGGAGCCGGGCAATGTTTACGCGCGCTTCACCAATCCCACCGTCAGCACCATGCAGGAACGCCTGGCGGCGCTGGAGGGTGCCGAGGCTTGCGTCGCCACCGCCACCGGCATGGCGGCGATACTTTCCACCGTGATGGCCCTGATGCAGGCCGGCCAGCATATCGTCGCCTCGCGCAGCATCTTCGGTGCCACGCAGCAACTGTTCGGCAACATCCTGCCGCGTTTTGGCGTGGAGACCAGTTTCGTCGATCAGGGCACGGTCGAGGCGTTTCGTGCCGCGCTGCGCCCGAACACCAAGCTGGTGTTCATCGAGACGCCGTCCAATCCGCTCACCGAGGTCTTCGACATCGCCGCCCTGGCCGCGGTGGCGCATGCCGGCGGGGCACTGCTGGTGGTCGACAACTGCTTCTGCACGCCGGCCCTGCAGCGCCCGCTCGGACTGGGCGCCGACCTGGTGATCCATTCCGCGACCAAGTACCTGGACGGCCAGGGCCGCGTGCTGGGCGGCGCTGTCTGCGGCGCCCGTGGCCTGACCGAGGAAGTCTTCAAGTTCCTGCGCACCGCGGGGCCGACCCTGTCGCCGTTCAATGCCTGGGTGATCCTCAAGGGGCTGGAAACCTTGTCGATACGCATGAAGGCGCAGTCGGCCAATGCGCTGCAACTCGCGCAGTGGCTCGAAGCGCAGCCGCAGGTCGCGCGCGTGTATTACCCCGGCCTGGCTTCGCACCCGCAGCACGCGCTGGCGCTGCGCCAGCAGGCGAGCGGCGGCGCGATCCTGTCCTTCGATGTCAAGGGCGGTCGCGATGCCGCATGGCGCGTGGTGGATAACTGTCGTCTGCTGTCGATCACCGCCAATCTGGGCGACACCAAGACCACCATCACGCATCCGGCCTCGACCACCCATGGCCGCATCACGGCCGAGGCGCGGGCGGCTTCGGGCATCGGCGAGGGCCTGTTGCGGATTGCGGTCGGGCTGGAAAGTCCTGCCGACCTGCAGGCCGATCTGGGGCGCGGACTCGGCTAAGCCGACAAATCGATCCGGCGCACGCCCGCTGCGTCGATTTCCAGGGCGTCGCCGCGACCGGTGTCCCAATCCGACAGCACCCAGCGTTCCGCGCTGCCCGAGGCCAGCGCAAGGGTTTCGTGGCTAGGCCGGTGAGTGTGGCCGTGGATCAGCCGGGCGCAGCCGTGGCTGGTCAGTGCCGCCCGTATCGCCGCAGCATTGGCATCCATGATCGCGGCGGTCTTGCCCTGCATCGCTTCGGCGCTGCGGCGACGCAGGTTTTCCACCTCGGCGCGGCGCTCGGCCAGGGGGCGGGCCAGAAAGTCCGCCTGCCACTGCGGCGAGCGCACCATGCGGCGAAATTCCTGGTAGGGCAGATCGTCGGTGCACACGGTATCGCCGTGCATCAGCAGGGTCGCCGCGCCGCCAGCAGCAACTCTCTCGGTTTCCCCCAGCAGGGTGATGCCGGCCGCGGCCGCAAAAGTCGCGCCGATGAGGAAATCCCGGTTGCCGGCGATGAAATAGATGCGCGTGCCGCGGTCCGCGAGTTCGCGCAGCAGACGGCAGACCTGCGCATTGAAGGGATCGGCCAGGTCGTCGTCGCCGATCCAGTATTCGAACAGGTCGCCGAGGATGAACAGCGTTTCGACATGGGCCGCGGCGGTGTCGGCGAGGAAGGCGGCGAAACGCTGCGTCAGGTCGGGACGTTCCGCCCGCAGATGCAGGTCGGAAGCGAAGCGGGCGGTTCCGGCGATGGTCAGCATGGAACCGCCGCGCGCTTAACGTGAAAGTCACTCATTCTGCATCACGGCACTTATCGAGCGCAGCGAGCCAATCGGGAACCCCCCGCGAGGGGGGCGAAGGGGGGCGGGCGTTTGAGAAGGGCTAGCTTTCATGATGCGGGGTGATGTTTCCCGCATCATGAAAGTTAGACGACTTCCGCGCGCTCGATGACGACATCCTGCTGCGGCACGTTCTGGTGGAAACCCTTGTTGCCGGTCTTCACTGCCTTGATCTGGTCCACGACGTCCTGGCCTTCGACGACGCGACCGAATACGCAATAGCCCCAGCCATCCTGGCATTTGTCGTTGTCGAGGAAATCGTTGTCGCCGACGTTGATGAAGAACTGCGCGGTGGCCGAGTGCGGGTCCGAGGTGCGCGCCATGGCGACGGTGTAGCGCTCGTTGCGGAGGCCGTTTTGCGCCTCGTTCTCGATCGGCTCGCGCACCGGCTTCTGCTCCATGCCCGGCTCGAAGCCGCCGCCCTGGATCATGAAGCCATCGATCACGCGATGGAAAATCGTGTTGTCGTAATGGCCGGCTTCGACATAGGCGATGAAGTTGGCGGCGCTCTTGGGCGCCTTCTCGGCATCGAGTTCGAGGGTGATGACGCCGTGGTTGGTGGTGAGCTTGATCATGGGATTTGTCCTTGGTGAATTATTTCTTGGCCGGGAGCAGCTTGACGGATTCGATCAGCACCGGCGTGGTCGGCACGTTCTGGTGCGGGCCGGCATTCGTCGTCGGCACCGTGGCGATCTTCTGCACGATCTCGAAGCCCTGCACGACCTTGCCGAACACCGCATAGCCCCAGCCGTCGCGGCCGGGATAATCGAGGAAGCTGTTGTCCTTGAGGTTGACGAAGAACTGCGCGCTGGCGGAATGCGGATCATTGGTGCGTGCCATGGCCAGCGTCCCGGTTTCGTTCTTCAGGCCGTTCTTGGCCTCGTTCTGGATCTGGGCGCGGGTTTCCTTCTGCTTCATGTCCGGCGTGAAGCCGCCGCCCTGGATCATGAAGCCCGGGATGACGCGGTGGAACACCGTGCCGTTGAAAAAGCCGTCCTTGGCGTACTGCAGGAAGTTCTCCACGGTCTTCGGCGCCTTGTCCTGGTATAGCTCGATGGTCAGGGTGCCTTGCGAGGTCTTCAGTTCGACCTGGGGATTGGCGGCGTGGGCGGCAATGCCGAACAGAAATGCGAAAGCGAACAGAAACAGGCGGTGCATGATATCTCCGGGGAATGGGTGAGGGGAGGGGCGATTCGGCCGGGCGGCGGATGCTAGGCGGCGCCTTCGAAGACGATCTTCCAGCGGCCGCTTTCCTTGATCCAGTACTGGCGTTTCTTCATCTGGCCGGAAAGGTTGCTGGAACGATAGTCCTGTTCGAAGGTTACAACAACGTACTCTTCCTTGCCGGGATTGCGGAACATGCTGATATTGCCGGTGCCGACCTTGATCCAGCTCTTGCCGGCATTGACCTTGCGCTTCTGCTCGATCCAGTCCTTGTAGCCGTGGCCGTCGGCCTTGAACTTGTGCGAATAGTGGCGCGCGTACTGGTCGATATCGCGGCTTTCCCAGTCCTGCCGCCACTCCTCGACGTTCTTCAGCAGCGAACTGCGTTCGCTCTGCCAGTCGTCGAGCGAAAGCCATTCGATGCTGTTGCTGATGATCACCGGGGTGAGGCCGATCTGCAGGCTCTTCGACAGGGAGTCGAGATCCTGGTTGGCCAGCACCACGCAGCCGTCGGACGCCCTGGGCGGCCGTGAAAAGGTGTCGGAGGGCGTGCCGTGGAGCCAGATGCCGTGGCCGTTGCGTCCCTGGCGCTTGTCCCACTCGTTGGGATAGTTGATCGGGAAGGCGCCGCTGCCGTAAAAGTCGGTGAGTTTCTTTCGCGGCAGGCTGGAGGTGACGTGATAGACGCCGATCGGCGTCTTCTTGTCGCCCTCGCGCGCCTTGTCGGCGCCGAGCTTGCCCTGCGTGATGTAGTAGTCGGCAATGAAGCGCGGCGTGCCCTGGTCGTTCTGGTACAGGTAGAGCCTGGATTTCTGGGTGTCCACCACCACGGCATGCTTTTGTTCCGGATGCATCTGCAGCAGATAGCGCGGCACATAGTCGGCCGGCGGCTTGGTGCGGTAGCCCTTGAGGCGGACAATGGCTTCGTCGCGCAAATCGGCGATTTTTTCCCCGGACGCCGATCCGCCGCCTTCGCCAAAGCGCATCAGGGGGCGCGAGCGCGCCAGCAGCAGATCGCCCATGACCAGGTGCGCCAGGCGGAAGTTCGGATAAGCCTTGATCAGCATTTCCGTTTGCTGCATGGCGAGGTCGAGCTGATTGCCTTCGATGGCATCGAATACTTTCGCCAGCAAGGGTTCCGGTCCCGAATCCGAGTACCGGACTTCGGCGCCCCCGGCGCGGGCGCCTTTCTTCAGATGTCCCGGGGCTTTGCCGGCAGCTTCCGCCAAACCTGCAGCAATCAGCAATCCGCAGGCCGCGACGGCCGCCAGGGAGCGCGACGGGTGGCGCATCAGCTACCGACCCGCTCCTGCACGATCTGCCACTTGCCATCGCGCTTGCCCAGGAGCAGCACCTTGTTGCTGGAGGTCTTGAGCGTGGCCGACTTGTAGTGCTGGCGGAATTTTGCCGTGGCGGTGTCGCCATCGACGCTCACCCGCAGGTTCTCGATGCTGACCTGAATCGCACCCGGCTTGCCGATGCGCTTCTGCCGCTCCGACTCCCATGCCGCACGCGATTCGCCACCCGGTGTCTTGAAGTCGCGGGCATAGGCCGCCAGGTAGGCCCTGGTGTCCTTGCGCGACCAGGCTGCAGCCCACAGATCGATGGCCCGCGCGATTTCGGCGTTGGCATCGGCAGCGGGCTTCTCGACGGCGGGCTTCTCGACGGCGGGCTTCTCGACGGCGGGCTTGGCCGGCGCGGCGGCCGGTGCTGCGTTGACGGGTGCAGCGGCCGGCGGCGTCGCCACAGGGGCGGCAGCGGCGGGGGCGGCGGCGACCGGAGCCGGCGGCGGCTTGGGCGCTTCAACCAGCTTGACGGGCTCCACCGGGCGCGCGTCGCCGATCGGCTTGGTCGTCTTGCCGGGACGGCCGGCGGTGCCCATCAGGTCGCGGATCAGGGCCAGCTTCTTTTGCGCGCTGGGGTTCGACGAATCGATCTGCAAGGCCTTGTCATAGGCCTGGCTGGCCAGCCGGGCGTAGATGTCGCCGAGGTTCTCGTGGGCGGTGGCATAGGACGGATGGGTGCGGATGGCCATCTCCAGCGCCTGCTTGGCCTTGTCGTACTGCTTCTGCTGGGCGTAGATGACTGCCAGATTGTTGTAGGGCTCGGGCAGTTCGGGATAGTCCTCGGTCAGCTTGGTGAACACCACGATCGCTTCGTTGGGCTTGTTCATTTCGGCCAGCACGATGCCCTTGAGGAAACGGCCCTGCGCATCCTTGGGCTTGCCCGCGAGGTACTTGTCCACCTGTTCCAGTGCCTGGGCGTGCTGCCCCTGCTTGATCTGCTTGCTGATGTCCTGCAGGGCGTCGGCATGGACCGCCGGCGCAACGGCGAGGAGAACGGCAGAAGCGGCGGATGCCATGAGGCGTGCGGCATTGAGGCGGAATTGGGTCATGGTATATACTTCTCGTTGGCGGTTGCCAGAAAATGAATTTAGTTACGGCCGTTGCGCTTGGTGCTGATGAAGCAGGCGTCAACCTGCGCTGGAACTGCGTTTTCGCCGGGATAGACCATGCGGGATTCAGCTTCGGATTCTAACAAGAAGCCCGCCTTCCCCACAACCTGACCGCGTTTGATCAATGAGCTGATAATGCCGGCCTTTCGTGGCCTTTTTCCCGCTTACCCCGCCGTCCGGACAGATTTTTCCTCATGCTGAAGATATACAACACCCTGGCCCGCGAAAAGCAGGTCTTCGTCCCGATTCAGCCCGGCCAGGTCAATATGTACGTCTGCGGCATGACGGTATATGACTATTGCCACCTGGGCCATGCCCGCGTAATGGTGGTGTTCGACCTGGTCGCGCGCTGGCTGCGGGCCAGCGGCTACGCCCTGAACTACGTGCGCAACATCACCGACATCGACGACAAGATCATCCGTCGCGCCCAGGAAAACGGCGAATCAATACGCCAGCTCACCGACCGCTTCATCGCCGCGATGAACCAGGATGCCGGCGCGCTGGGCGTGCTGCCTCCGGATGCCGAGCCGCGCGCCACCGACTATGTGGCGCAGATGCTGGACATGATCGGTACGCTGGAAGCCAATGGCTATGCCTATGTCGCCGAGAGCCATGACGTCTGCTACTCGGTGCGCAAGTTCGACGGCTACGGCAAGCTGTCCGGCAAGTCGCTGGAAGACCTGCGCGCCGGCGAGCGTGTCGATGTCATGGCCGGCAAGCACGACCCACTCGACTTCGTGCTGTGGAAGCACGCCAGGGACGACGAGCCGGCCGAGGTCAAATGGCCCTCGCCCTGGGGGCCGGGCCGCCCCGGCTGGCACATCGAGTGCTCGGCCATGGGTTCGGAATTGCTCGGCCGGCACTTCGACATTCATGGCGGCGGCCAGGACCTGCAGTTTCCCCATCACGAAAACGAGATCGCCCAGTCCGAAGGTGCGCACCGGTGCCAGTTCGTCAATTACTGGATGCACAACGGCTTCGTCCGCGTCGATGACGAGAAGATGTCGAAATCGCTGGGCAACTTCTTCACCATCCGCGAGGTGCTGAAAAAGTACGATCCGGAAGTGGTGCGCTTCTTCATCCTGCGCGCCCACTACCGCAGCCCGCTGAATTATTCCGACGTCCATCTCGACGATGCGCGACACGCGCTGACGCGGCTTTACACCGCGCTCAAGGGAGTCGCCGGCGAGGTCGCGGTCGACTGGAACGAGTCGCATGCCCAGCGCTTCAAGGCCGCGCTGGACGACGATTTCGGCACGCCGGAAGCCATGGCCGTGCTGTTCGACCTGGCCACCCTGGTAAATCGCGGCGATGCCGCCCTGGCCGGCCAGCTCAAGGCCCTGGGCGGCGTGCTGGGCTTGCTGCAGCGCGATGCGCAAGGCTTCCTCCAGGCCGCGCCCGAAGGCGGCCTGAGCAACGAAGAAATTGCGGCAAGAGTTGACGCTCGCGGCACGGCGAAGAAGGCGAAAAACTTCGCCGAGTCCGACCGCATCCGCGACGAACTCAAGGCTGCCGGCATCGTCCTCGAAGATGGACCGCAGGGAACCACCTGGCGCAGGGCCTGAGCGGGTTGCGGCTTAGGCGCGTCGGGGGAAAGGTTTTGTGCGAGCGGTTTGCGCCCTGACAACCCGCGACAGCCGGTGCCGGCATGGCGGCGGCCATGTGACATAACACACGTCCGACGGTATAAAACAAGCGCATAATTTTCGCTTTCGGCAGGAGTTGGCTGGAGGCACGTATGTCTGCAATCAATCCGAAACATGCGCTTGTCTATCGTGGGCTGAATGCGGGGGGCGTCGGGCGCCCGGTGCGGTCGGATCGAGGCTGGCGCCTTGACGTGCAGGTCGGCGCATGAAGGTTCGCGCCCGGGAACGCATCGCCACAGCGACTTTGCTCGCCGTGATCGGCATCATCGCACTGGCAATCTGGTGGACCTATGCCGCAGTCGAAGACGGCGGCCGTCAGCGGCGCGAGGCTTCGGAAATCGCGCGCACTCTCAGCAGCCTGAGGCTGGCGACTCTCGAATACGCGCTCTACCATCGCGAACAGGAACGCGCGAAGTGGTATGAAATCTCGCAGCGCGCCGATCGCGTGATTGCAACCGCCCGCTTTTCCGATGCGGCGGACCGCGAAGTCCTGGCCGGTGTGGGTGCCAGAAGGATCCAGGTGCGGCAAGTCTTCGGCGAACTGATTGCGCTCGCCGCCGCTGTCCCCGCAGCAGCGGACCTCGGTTCGAGTCGGAGTTCCGAGGCCCCGCTCCTCAGCCGGATTTTCGCCCTCCAGCAGGAGAACTTCACCGCCGCCTTTCGCCTGATCGACCTGGCGACCCGGCGCGCCAACGACGCGCAGCACAGGCTGTTGGTCGTCATTCTCTCGGGACTGGGCCTGATTGCGCTAATCCAGATCGGCGGCTCGTGGTCGATCCAGCGCCATGTGCTCGAACCGGTCGCCAGGCTGCAACATGCGGCCCAGCAGGTTGCGGCCGGGAACTGGAGTTTCGAGTTCGGGAAAGGCGGCACGGACGAGATAGGCCAATTGACGCGCGACCTCGGCAGCATGACGCAAGCGCTGCGAAATTCGCTGCTGCAGGTCGAGCGCAGCAACCAGGAACTGGCTGCCTTGAATCGCGAACTGGAAGCCTTCGGCTATTCGGTATCGCACGACCTGCGCGGCCCGCTGCGCGCCATGGACGGATTTTCGCTGGTGCTGCTCGAAGATTATGACGACAAGCTGGACGACGAGGGGAAGGATGCGCTGCGGCGCATTCGGGCTGCAAGCCAGCACATGGGGCTGCTGATCGACGATTTGCTGCGCCTGTCGCAGGTGGCGCGGGCCGAGTTGAAACTGCAGCCGGTCGATCTCAGCGGGGTCGTGCGGGGCATCGCTGCATCCGTGCAGGGGGATGGCTCCGGGCGGACCGTGGAATGGGCGATCGAGGACGGCATGACGATCACGGCCGATCCAGGCCTGATGCAGATCGCCATGCAAAACCTGATCGCGAACGCCTGGAAGTTTACGGCCAGGACCGAAAATGCGACGATTTGCGTCGGTACGCTGGAGCGCGACGGCAGGCGCCTGTATTTCGTCGCCGACAACGGTGTCGGATTCGACATGGCGCACGCGCAGCGGCTCTTCGGTGCCTTCCAGCGACTGCACCGCGCCGCCGATTTTCCGGGGACCGGAATCGGCCTCGCCATCACCCAGCGCATCATCCGCCGGCACGACGGAAGAATCTGGGCGGAAGCCAAGGAGGGCAAAGGGGCGACTTTCTTTTTCAGCCTGGAGGACATGGGCCATGACCATGGTTGGCATGCAGACCAAGCCGCCGCCTGAGTGCCGTTCGGACCATGCGCCGCTGCCGGGACGGGCGGACCGATGAGCACGTCCTTGAGACTGCTGCTGGTCGAAGATTCGGACGACGATGCCACGCTGGTGATCCGGACTCTGAGGCGCGGCGGTTTCGATGTGCAGCACGAGCGCGTCGACAGTGCCGCCGCGATGACGGCCGCGCTGGCGCGACAGCCATGGGATGCGGTGATTTCGGATTTCAGCATGCCGGGATTCACCGGACTGGACGCCCTCGGGATATTCCGCGGCGCCGATCTCGACATTCCATTCATCCTGATTTCCGGCACCATCGGCGAGGAAACCGCGGTGGACGCGATGAATGCCGGCGCCAGCGACTACGTGATGAAGAAGAGCCTGGAGCGACTCGTGCCGGCTCTGGACCGCGAGCTGAAAGAGACGCAAATGCGCGCAGCCCATCGCCGCGCCCAGGAAGCACTCACCGACAGCGAAACGCGATTCCGGCAAATGGCGGAGAACATCCGCGACGTGTTCTTCCTCGTCAGTGCGGACCGGACGCAGATGTTGTACGTCAGCCCGGCCTACGAGGAATTCTGGGGTCGCAGCTGCGACAGCCTTTACGCCGATCCGGACTCATGGACTGCGGCGATTCACCCGGACGACAGCCAGGCGGTCTTTGACAACTACAAGATGCATCAGGATTTGCCGGCGGACAGTTTCGAGGATCAGTACCGGATCGTAAATACCGACGGTTCGGTGCGCTGGATCCAGTCGCGGGTCTTTCCGGTGCGCGACGCGGCCGGCGCGATCGTGCGTTTCGCCGGCGTCGCCAAGGACGTCACCGAGCGCACCAGGGCCATGCAGGAATTGCGCGAGAGCGAGCGTCGCTTCAGCGACCTGCTGCGCAATGTGCAACTGGTTTCCCTGATGATCGACCGCGAATCGTGCATCACCTTCTGCAACGCTTACCTGTTGCGCCTGACCGGTTGGCAGCACGAGGAAGTCATCGGAAAAAGCTGGCCTGAGCTTTTCGTGCCCACTGAAAATGTCGAGGAGCGGAATGCCGCCTATGCTGCGCTGCTCGCCGACCTGCCCGAATCCTGGCATCGCGAGGACGAGATCCTGACGCGCGCGGGCGAGCGCCGGCTGATTCGCTGGAACAATTCCGTGCTGCGCTCGGGGGTCGGCGAAATAATCGGTACGGCAAGCATCGGCGAGGACATCACCGAGCAAAGGCGCACGGAAATCAAGATCAAGCGCCTGAATCGGGTATACGCCGTGCTCAGCGGCATCAACACGCTGATCGTGCGCGTAGGCGAGCGCGACGAGCTGTTCCGCGATGCGTGCCGGATCGCGGTCGACCAGGGTGGATTCCGCATGGCCTGGATCGGCCTTGTCGATCGGGATGCCATGGAGCTGGTGCCGGTTGCCGTGGCGGGCACGACACAGAATCCCGCGGCCTTGGACAAGCAACGTTTCTCCTTGCGGGAACAATCCCCGGCGGGAAATGTCCTGAGTGCAAGGGCGCTGCGCGAAGGCAGGGCCGTATTTGCCAACGACGTGCCGAACGATCCCGCTGTCGCGTTCAAGGATGAGCATGCGCAGCGCGGATCGCGTTCGATGGCGATCCTGCCGTTGCTGGTTTCCGGCGAGGCGGTGGGCCTGCTTGCACTGTACGCCGCCGAAACCGGCTACTTCGACGACGAGGAATTGAAACTGCTGACGGAACTCGCCGGCGATATCGCTTTTGCGATCGATCACATCGCCAAGCAGGAGCAGATCGACTATCTCGCTTACTACGATCCGCTCACCGGGTTGGCGAACCGCCGCCTGTTCCTCGAGCGGGTGGCGCAATACATGCGCAGTGCCGTCAGCGGCGGGCACAAGCTGGTCGTGTTCCTGCTCGACCTGGAGCGTTTCAAGAACATCAACGACAGCCTCGGCCAGGTGGCCGGCGACGCGCTGTTGAAACTGGTGGCGGAGTGGCTGGCGCGCGATCTCGGCGATCCGGGCATGTTGGCGCGCCTGGGTGCCGATCATTTCGCCGTCGTCTTGCCGGAAGTCCGGCAGGAAGGCGATGTGGTCCAGCTCCTGGAAAACAAGATGGGCGCTTTTCTGGACCATCCGTTCCGTCTGCACGACTCGGTGTTGCGGATACCCATCAAGGTCGGCGCCGCGATATTCCCCGACGATGGCGCCGACGCCGATTCCCTGTTCAGGAACGCCGAGGCCGCGCTCAAGGCGGCCAAGGCCGGCGGCGAGCGCTACCTGTTCTACACGCAGAAGATGACCGACGCCGTGGCCGGCAAGCTGACGCTGGAAAACCAGTTGCGCCAGGCCCTGGACGATCACGAATTCGTGCTGCATTACCAGCCCAAGGTGAACCTCGCGAGCGGCAAGCTGGTCGGTGCCGAGGCGCTGATCCGCTGGAACGATCCGCGCAGCGGCCTGGTGCCGCCGGGCCACTTCATACCGATGCTGGAGGAAACCGGACTGATCCACGAGGTCGGACGCTGGGTGCTGCGCCAGGCCATCGCCGACTACCTGAACTGGCGCGCCGCAGGCCTGCCGGCCGTGCGCATCGCGGTTAACGTGTCGCCGCTGCAACTGCGCCAGCGTGGCTTCGTCGCCGAGATCGAAGAGGCCATCGGTATCGATGCGCGGGCGGCGGCCGGACTGGAACTGGAAATCACGGAAAGCGTGATCATGGAAGACATCAAGCACAACATTGCCAGCCTGCAGGCAATCCGCGACCTGGGCGTGCGCGTCGCCATCGACGACTTCGGCACCGGCTTCTCCTCGCTCAGCTATCTCGCCAGGTTGCCGGTGGACACCCTGAAGATCGACCGCTCCTTCGTCATCGACATGACCGCCGGGCCGGAAGGCCTGGCGCTGGTGTCCACCATCATCAACCTGGCCCAGGCGCTGAAGCTCAAGGTGGTGGCCGAAGGCGTCGAAACCGCGGAGCAGCAACGCCTGCTGCGCCTGCTGAATTGCGACGAAATGCAGGGTTACCTGTTCAGCAAGCCGCTGCCGGCGGATGTCTTCGAGACCCGATACCTGATGCTGCCCGATGGCGGTTGAGCATGAACAAGTTGTCCGGTCATTCACGCAGCGACTTGCTGCGGCCAAAACTGGTCCTGGCGGCAGCGCTGTCGCTGTTGATTCTCGGTTGGCTTAGCTGGGATGCGTACGAGCACTACCGCGAGGTGGAAGCGCGGCTGCCGGTGATCGTCCGCCTGGAAGAAGTCCGAACGCAAATCCTGCATCTCGATGAAGTCCTGACCATGTCGGCACGGATGGCGGCGGCCACCGGCAATCCGGACTGGGAGGCGCGCTATCGCCGCTTCGAGCCGCAGCTCGACCAGGCCATCAAGGAAGCCTTGCGGCTGGTGCCGAATGCGAGCCAGAGTGCCGCCGCGGCAAAGACCGACGCAGCCAACGCCGCGCTCGTCGCCATGGAACACCGCGCCTTCGAATTGCTGGGACGCGGGGAAAGAGCCGAGGCGCAAGGCCTGCTGTCGAGCGCGGAGTATGAGGCGCAGAAGCGAATCTATGGTGAGGGCATGGCGGAGTTCAATCGTCAACTGGCGCAGTCGACTGGCAGCCTGCGTGCGGAAATGCTGGCGGATATGCGCCGCAGCGCCATCCTGACCATCATCGCGGCCGCCTTGCTGATCCTCGGCGCGTGGAGTGTATTGCGCGCCGCGCGGCGCTGGCAGGCGGCCATTGTCGCCGGCAACCGGCAATTGAACCAGGCCACGGCGGAGCTCAAGGAGTTGAACAGCCAGCTTGACGAGATGGTTCGCGAGCGCACCCGGGAACTCAGCGAGGCGGTGCGCCAGCACCAGCTCGCCGCCGAGCGCGCCGAGTATCTCGCTTACTACGATCCGCTCACCGGCCTGGCAAATCGCAGTCTGTTCCTCGACCGCCTGGCACAGTACATGCGCGGCGCGGCCAGCGGCGGACACCAGCTTGCCGTGGCGGTGATCGACCTGGAGCGCTTCAAGAACATCAACGACAGCCTCGGCCAGCCGGCCGGCGACGCGCTTTTGCGCCAGGTCGCGGAGTGGTTGATGGGCATCACCGGGGACGCCAGCCTGCTGGCGCGCGTCGGCGCCGACCACTTTGCCGGAGTGCTGCTGCAGGTCAGGCAGGGTGGCGACGTGGCGCGGCTGCTGGAAAAGACCATGGAAGCCTTCCTGAACCATCCGTTTCGCCTTGATGACGGCGTGTTCCGGCTCGCCGCCAAGGTCGGCGTCGCCTTGTATCCCGAGGATGGCACCGACGCCGATACCCTGTTCCGGAACGCCGAGGCCGCGCTCAAGCGCGCCAAGGCCAGCGGCGAGCGCTACCTGTTCTACACCCAGACCATGACCGCGAAGGCGGCTGCCAGTCTCAACCTGGAGAACCAGTTGCGCCAGGCGCTGGACAATGGCGAATTCGTGCTGCATTACCAGCCCAAGGTGAGCCTCGCCAACGGCAAGCTGGTCGGCGCCGAGGCGCTGATCCGCTGGAACGATCCGCACGCAGGCCTGGTGCCGCCGGGGGATTTCATGCCGACCCTGGAGGCAACCGGACTGATCTACGAGGTCGGGCGCTGGGCGCTGCGCCAGGCCATCGCCGACTACCTGCGTTGGCGCGCCGCAGGCCTGGCCGTGGTGCGCACTGCGGTCAAGGTGTCGCCGCTGCAACTGCGTCACCGCGGCTTCGTCGCCGAGATCGAACAGCTTGTCGGGGTCGACCAGCTTGCGGCCGCCGCGCTGGAACTGGAGATCACGGAAAGCGCGATCATGGAGGACATCAAGCGCAACAGCGCCAGCCTGCAGGCGATCCGCGGTTTGGGCGTGCGCATCGCGATCGACGACTTCGGCACCGGTTTCTCCTCGCTCAGCCACCTCGCCCGGCTGCCGGTGGATGCGCTGAAAATCGACCGCGCCTTCGTCGTCGGCATGACGGTCGGGCCGGAGGGCCTGGCGCTGGTGTCCACCA
>JACPUD010000023.1 GCA_016192435.1 Rhodocyclales bacterium
ATCGAGAATCGCCGGATCGCCGCTGTTGAGTTCCACCAGCCGGCGCAGGTGGGTGATGCTGTCGAGATCGATGCTGGTGCAGCGCAAACCGACATGCGATCCTTCCACGTGCATCACCTGGGTGCACATGTTGATGGTGATATCCGCGGCGAGCTCCAGGCTCAGCGTGTATTCCTCGCCCGTCTTGCCCTGCCAGGCATTGCCGGTTTCGAGCAGTGCCCCCTTCAGCGAGATGTCCAGCAAGCGGGCGTCAGCCTTGCCGTCATGCGTGACGAGGTGTACCGGTGAATGAAACACGGCACGCCAGAAATTGCGACGTTCAGTAGCCTTTGTCACGCAACGCCTCCTTGTCCACGGCGACCCTGAAATCGATACCGGTGAAATAGTTCTGCAGCGGGCATGGCGTCCCGGCCGGACAACCGTGCTCGTGGGCGCATTCGACCTGGGTTTGGTCCAGCAGCACCAATTGGCCGCAGACCGGGCAGGGTTCAATCGGCGAGTCGAACATGGCCTACCTCCGCTTGACGGACTTGCGTGAGCTAGGTTCTGATTATAGACAGTGCGTCTGCTCGGGTATCATCGCGGCATGAAGATCGCAACCTGGAATGTGAATTCGCTCAAGGTGCGTCTGCCGCATGTGCTCGACTGGCTCGCGGCGACCCAGGCCGACGTGCTCTGCCTGCAGGAAACCAAGATGGAGGACAAGGTCTTCCCCTATGCCGAACTGGAAGCCGCCGGCTATCACTCCGCCCACAACGGGCAGAAGACCTACAACGGCGTCGCGATCCTGGCGCGCGGCACCCTGCACGACATCCGCCTCGATATTCCGGGCTTCGCCGACGAGCAGAAGCGAGTGCTCGCCGCCACGATGAATGGCCTGCGCGTGGTCTGCGCCTACATGCCCAACGGTCAGGAAGTCGGCTCCGACAAATACCAGTACAAGCTGCGCTGGCTGGCTGCGCTGACCGCTTACCTGCGCGACGAGCTGCAGCGCTATCCACGGTTGGCCTTGCTCGGCGACTACAACATTGCGCCGGAAGATCGCGACGTGCACGATCCCGTGGCCTGGAAGGATCAGATTCTGTGCAGCGAGCCCGAGCGCGCGGCCTTTCGCCAGTTTCTCGACCTGGGCCTGGCGGACGCCTTCCGCCTGTTCGAGCAGCCGGAGAAGCTCTACTCGTGGTGGGATTACCGGCAGATGGGCTTCAGGCTCAATCGCGGCCTGCGCATCGACCATATCCTGTTGTCACTGCCGCTGGCTGCCAACTGCCAGTCCTGCGTCATCGACAAGGCGCCACGCAAGCTGGAACGGCCTTCCGACCATGCACCCGTAATGGCCGACCTGCTTGCCCTTGCGCAGGCTGCCGCGACATGAACGCCGAGCGATTGCTGGCGCTCTATCCGGTGCTGGGCAAACTGCCCCCCGGGGTCGTGCAGCGGATACGCGACAGCTTGCAGACCATGACCATTCCCTCCGGGACCGTGGTTTTCGACGAGCGCCAGCCCTGTCGGGGCTTTCCTTTCGTGCTCGAAGGTACCATCCGCGTCGCCAAGTGCAGCGGCAGCGGCCGCGAACTGCCTCTGTATCGCGTGCTGGCCGGCGAAAGCTGCATCATCACCTCGAGTTGCCTGCTCGGCCACGCCGACTACAACGCGCGCGGGGTCGCCGAGGGCGCGACCACGCTGGCCCTGCTGCCGCGCCCCCTGTTCGACGAGATGCTGGGCGAGCCGGCCTTCCGCGACTTTGTCTTTGCCTTGTTCTCCGAGCGCATGGCTGAATTGATGCAGCTCGTGGAAGAAGTTGCCTTCCGCAAGCTCGACCAGCGCCTGGCGGCCCTGCTGCTGGGCAAGGGGCGCCTCGTGCATGCCACGCACCAGCAACTGGCCGACGAACTGGGCAGCGTGCGCGAAATGGTCAGCCGGCTGCTGAAGGGTTTTGCCGAGCAGGGGCTGGTGCGGCTCGGCCGCGAGCAGGTGGAAGTGCTGGACGCCGCGGGCCTGCGAAAAATGGCCTCTGTGACTTAGGTTACAGTCAGGCGCCGGCTGAATTGGTGTAATGCGCTCACTGTTGCATAACCCCCTAAGGAGAACACCATGAAACTGAACGTCGGCGGCATCGACCGCGTATTGCGTATTGCTGCGGGTCTGGGACTGGTTGGCTGGGCTGCCATGGGCGGTCCGGTGTGGGCGTGGATCGGCGTGGTGCCCCTGGCCACCGGCTCAATCGGCTGGTGCCCGGTTTATCCGTTGCTCGGCATGAATACCTGCCCGATGAAGAAGCAGGCCTGAGTTTCCTTCGGCCGCAAGACGCCGCGCCGCCGCAAGGTGACGCGGCGTTTTTTTTGTCCGCGCCGCAGGCGCGGACGGTATTCCCTTGCGAGTCCCGGGATTCAGAATTCGATGCCGAGATTGATCGAATCGAAGGTCTGCGCGCCGCCATTGCTGGCGATACTGAAGAATTCCTCGCTGCGCCGTACTCGCGTCAGCGACAGGCGTACCGCCTCGATGCGCAGGCTGATGCCGGCGGTGAGGTCATACACATGCAGCCGCCTGCGCACACTCGGGCTGTTGCGGAACACCGTGCCGTCGAGAAAGATGTTGTGCGCGATGAGCCGATGATCGAGCCCGGCGAAAACATACCATTCGATGCCCTCGGCGCGCCCCGGTTCGATGTCGCGGCGCATGTTTTGCAGCATGGAGCCGCCCGGCTCGATGGTGTCCGGGCCGAAGCCCGTCATGTGGCGGCCCAGGCGCAGGGACGCACCGGCGCGCGCCAGCGTCATCACCGTGCCCAGGGTCGCGCCGCCATGCGGGATCAGTTCCAGCTCGACACCCTGGTCGCTGCCGAGGACATGCTTGCTCTTGGCCAGCCAGGAGACCAGAAAGGCCGGTTCATTGGGGATCTGGTGCTGCCAGCCCGCGGGCCGCGGGGCGCCGATCAGCCGGTGCCAGCCGGACTGGATTTCGCGGCCCAGGGCCGACGGGCCGACCAGGCCGAGGTCGATTTCGACCGTATCGAGGCGGTTTGCCTTGGCCCGTTGCGCCACGCCGCCGAGGTACAGCCAGGCCGCCCAGGGACGGTCGAAAGGCTGCGGCAGGCTGTTGGTGATCGACTTCGGTGTGTATAGGTTCTGGCCGACGAAGAGGCCGAGATGGATATCGCTGCCGTCTTTCGGCGCCAGTTGTTCCAGCAGTTCCGTGGCCGGCAGTTGCAGCAGTTCGAAGGGAGCGCCGCCGCCGAACTTGAAGCCATGGGTGTAATAACGATCGGTGCGCGCCAGCAGATCGTTCTCGATGAAAAGCTGGAATTCGCTGCCTTCGGGCGGACGCATCTGGGCGCCGGCGGAGGGCATCCAGACCAGAACCAGGGCGAAGATAGCCAGGATACGAAACATCGGGTCGCAGACGAGCAGTCGGGTCTGAGAATGAATCTGCACATTATCGCGCGTCTGCGGATTTGGTCTCCGCCAGCCAGCGCAACATCCCCTGTGCCGCGGCGCGGCCGCTGGCAAAACAGGCGGTGAGCAGGTAGCCGCCGGTCGGCGCTTCCCAGTCGAGCATTTCCCCGGCGCAGAACGTCCCCGGCAGGGTCTTCAGCATCAGGTTGCGGTCCAGCGCGGCGAAATCGACGCCGCCGGCGCTGCTGATGGCTTCGTCGAGTGGACGCGGCGATACGAGGCGCAAGGGCAGGGCCTTGATCAGGGCCGCGAGCCGTTGCGGCGTGGCGAGATCGTCCGCCGCGGCAAACTCGTGCAGCAGCGCTGCCTTGACGCCGGCGATGCCGGCGCGGCGGCGCAGGTGGTTGGACAGCGAATCGCGGCCGCGCGGCTGCGCCAAATCCCGGGTCAGGCGCTGCAGGTCGCGCCCCGGGGCAAGGTCCAGATGCAGCACGGCGCCGCCGCTGGTTTCGATGCAGTCGCGCAGCGGCGCCGCCAGCGCATAGATCAGGCTGCCTTCGACGCCGTGCTGCGTGATGAGGAATTCGCCGTCCTGCCGATTCATCGATCCGTCCTGGGCGATGAAGCTGGCGCTGACGGTTTTTACCGGTGTGCCGGCAAAGCGCTGGCGCAGATGCGCGCTCCAGGCGACATTGAAGCCGCAGTTGGCAGGTCGCAGCGCCTGCACCTCGACGCCGCGCGCCTGCAGCAGCGGCACCCAGGCGCCGTCCGAACCCAGGCGCGCCCAACTGCCGCCGCCCAGCGCCAGCACCGTGGCGCCAGCGTCAACTTTCAATTCGCCGGCCGGCGTGGCGAAGCGCAAGCGGCCGTCGCCATCCCAGCCCAGCCAACGGTGGCGCGCATGGACGCTCACGCCGGCGCTGCGCAGCCGGTGCAGCCAGGCGCGCAGCAGCGGCGCCGCCTTCATTTCCTGGGGGAAGACACGGCCCGAACTGCCGACGAAGGTGGCTATGCCGAGGGCCTGAGCCCAGTCGCGCAGTTGCTGCGGGCCGAATTCGGCAAGCCAGCGGCCGACTTCCTCGCGGCGTGCGCCATAGCGCGCGACGAATTGCTCCGACGCTTCCGTATGCGTCAGGTTGAGGCCGCCGCGGCCGGCCAGCAGGAACTTGCGCGCCACCGAGGGCATGGCATCGAAGACTTCGACGCGCAAACCGGCGTTGCTCAACACTTCCGCGACCATCAGGCCAGCCGGGCCGCCGCCGATGACGGCGATGGTTCGCGGCTGCGGCTCAGCGGCGGGCAAGGTCGGCCAGCTTATTGGCGAGGCGCACGTAGTCGGCCACGGCAATGTCTTCGGCGCGTGCCGTGGGCGTGATGCCCAGCGCGGCGAGTTCGGCCTCGCCGATGAATTCGCGCAGCGTGTTGCGCAGCATCTTGCGCCGCTGCGAGAACGCCGCGGTGACCACCCTGGCGAACAGCGCCGGGTCGGTCGCCGTTACCTGCTCGCGAAGCGACATCCCAGGTATGCAGAGCCCGCCAGCGCCAACTGTCGAGAAATCGACCGGAATCATGCGCACGATGGCCGAGTCGACCTTGGGCGGCGGATTGAAGGCGCCTGGCGGCACGATGAACATGCGCTCCATGTGGTAGCGATACTGCAGCATCACCGAGAGGCGGCCGAAGTCCTTGCTGCCGGGTTCGGCCACCATGCGGTCGACCACTTCCTTTTGCAGCATGAAGTGCATGTCATAGACCAGCGGCGCGAAGGGCACCAGATGGAACAACAGCGGGCTGGAAATGTTGTAAGGCAGGTTGCCGACGATCTTCAGCGGCCCCGCAGCCTTCAGCGTGCCGAAGTCGAATTCGAGCGCATCGCCTTCATGAATGCTCAGGCGTTCGGGCGGAAAGCGCTGCCGCAGGCGGGCGATGAGGTCGCGGTCGATCTCGACCACGTGCAGATGATCGATGCGCTCCAGCAGCGGTTCGGTCAGGGCGCCCAGCCCCGGTCCGATCTCGACCACCGTGTCGCCGGCGCGCGGCGCGATGGCCTCGACGATCTTGCGGATCACGCCGTCGGAAACCAGGAAGTTCTGGCCAAAACGACGGCGGGCGCTGTGCCCTTCAACTTGTCTGCCCACGTCAGTTAGCCGGAGTTTCAGAGATGCCTAAGCCGCGCAGCGGGTTGAGCGAGCTAGGCGAACGGCCGCAACTAAACCTCTTCTGCGCCGTATGTCCGGCGACGGATTTCATGCCGTACGCGCCGTGGCCGCCGGCACGCCGCTGTGGAACACCATCAGGGTGCCGGGTTCCATGGCGGTCCAGGCTTCGTTGTCGGTCAGCGGCAGCGTGGCGATCACGGCGACGCGGTCATCGGGGTTGGTCACCTCGCTGAAATCAACGCTGACGTCCTGGTCCTTCAGGTGGGCAACGGCGAACGGCGCCTGGCGCACGACGTAGGCCAGCTTGGTGGCGCAGTGGGCATACAGGCAGTTGCCGTTGCTGAGCAGGAAATTGAACTCGCCGTGGCCAGCAATCTCACGCGTGATGCCGGCGAGGAAATCGAACATCGGGCGGCGCAGCGGCATGGCATGACCGAACTCGGCGCGCAGGCGCTGCAGCAGGAAGCAGAAAGCCAGCTCGGAATCGGTGTCACCGACCGGGACGAAGCTGCCGTCGAGGCTCGGCGTGAATTCCTTGTGGTTGCCGCCGAGGTTTCCATTATGGGCGAACAGCCAGTAGCGGCCCCACAGCTCGCGCTGGAAGGGGTGGGTGTTCTCCAAGGCGACTCTGCCCTGGGTCGCCTTGCGGATGTGAGCGATGACGTTCTTCGAATGGATCGGGTAGTGGCGCACCAGTTCGGCCACGGCCGACTGCGCCGAAGGCTCGACGTCGAGGAAGACGCGGCAGCCGGGACCTTCGAAGAAGGCGATGCCCCAGCCGTCCTTATGCACATCGGTGAGCCCGCCGCGGGTGCGGAAGCCCTCGAAGGAGAAACAGATGTCGGTCGGCGTGTTGCCGTTCATGCCGAGCAGCTGGCACATTTAGCCATCCCCCCCTCCCCCTTCCCGAGGAAGGGGGTGACGGTGGTTCGCCGGCTGCGCCGGCTCCGGGTCATGGCTGCGCCGCCCGATCGACAAAAAGGCGGTCGGCCCTGCGGGCGGCGCGCTTCGGCGCGATGCCATGTCGATCGCTGCGTCGATCGCGGCGAACAGGCTGGTCGGCGAGGCCTGGCCGGTGCCGGCGAGGTCGAGCGCGGTGCCGTGGTCGACCGAGGTGCGGATAATCGGCAGGCCCAGCGTGACGTTGATGCCCTCGTCGAAGGCCGCATACTTGAGCACGGCCAGGCCCTGGTCGTGATACATCGCCAGTTGTGCGTCGGAACCGGCCAGCACATTTTTTGTGAACAGCGTATCCGCCGGCAAGGGGCCGATCAGATTCATGCCTTCGCCGCGCAGTTGGTCCAGCACCGGTGCGATCACTTCGATTTCCTCGCGGCCCATGTGACCGCCTTCGCCGGCATGCGGGTTGAGTCCGGCGACCAGGATGCGCGGCGCGGCGATGCCGAACTTGCTGCGCAGATCGGCGTGAAGGATGCGGATCGTGGTTTCCAGTTCTTCGCGCGTGATCGCGGTGGCGACGTCCTTCAAGGCCAGATGCGTGGTCGCCAGCGCCACGCGCAGGCCAGCGCCGGCCAGCATCATCACCACGCGCGGCGTTGCCGTGTGTTCGGCCAGGTATTCGGTATGGCCGCTGAAGGCGATGCCGGCATCGTTGATGACGCCCTTATGCACCGGCGCGGTGACCATCGCGGCATAGTCGCCGGCGACGCAGCCGGCCAGCGCAGCATCGAGGATATCCAGCACATAGCGCGCATTGGCGGCGTCGAGCCGTCCCGCCAGCGCCAACTTTCGCAGCGGCACATGGCGGATCTCGATGCGTTCGGCGTTCACGCCAAGCTGTTGCGCGCGCGCCGCCAGCAGCTCGCGATCGCCCAGCACCACCAGCCGCGCCGGCCACGCGCGCTCGGCCAGCCGCAGGCAGATGTCCGGTCCGATTCCCGCGGGTTCGCCGGAGGTGACCGCGATTACCGGCGGCCCGGAACGACTAGCGTTCTTCGCTGCGGTATTCGACATAGGCGCGGTCGCGCATTTGCCGGACCCAGTCCTGATAGGCTTCGTCGGCCTTGCGCTCGCGCAGCACCTGCCGCGCGCTGAGCCGCTGACGCTCGGCGGTGGCATCTTCGGTGCGACGCTCCAGTACCTGGATCAGGTGGAAGCCGAAAGGCGACTGCACCGGTTCGCTGACCTGGTTGATCTTCAGTGCGTCCATCGCCTTCTCGAAGTCGGGGACGGTGTCGCCCTGATACAGCCAGCCGAGATCGCCGCCCTTGGTGGCGGAAAGATCGTTGGAATTGAGGCGCGCCAGTTCGGCGAAGTCGGCGCCGTTGTCGAGCCGTTCCTTGAGCACGACCAGCTTGCGCCGCGCTTCGGCTTCGGAGACGAGTTCGTTGACCTTGATCAGAATATGCCGGGCACGCGTCTGCTTCAACGCTCCGCCGCTCTTGACGCTGCTTCCACCCTGTTTGTCGACGAGCTTGACGATGTGAAAGCCGGCCGGACTGCGCAGGATGTCGCTGACCTCGCCGGGCTTGAGCTTCTTGACGGCGTCGGCGTAGAGCGCCGGCAGCCGGTCGAGCGGTCGTGCACCCATGAGGCCGCCGGTGAGTCCGTCGGGGGCATCGGAATAGCTGGCGGCCACCTTGGCAAAGCTTTCGCCGCGGCGCAACTGGTCGAGCGCGGCCTGGGCGCGGGCGCCGATGCGCATCAACTGATCCGGCGTTGCCTGTTCCGGCACGCGCAGGATGATGTGCGCCGTCTGTACTTCGACGTTGCCCGTTTCGGCGCCCTGGTCCGGATTCGCCAGGTAGTTGTCGATCTCGCCGTCGGACACCACGATGCGGCTTTCCACCTCGCGGTCGCGCAGGCGCGAGAGCACGATTTCGTCGCGGATTTCCTCGCGGAACTTGGACCAGACGATTCCGTCCTTTTCCAGTGCGGCACGAAAATCCTGCAATGACATGCGGTTGCTCTCGGCGATGCGCCGCATGGCGGCATCGAGTTCGATGTCGGAAATGCGCAGGCCGGTTTCCCGGGCGAATTGCAGTTGCACGCGATCGGTGATCATGCGTTCGAGCAATTGCTTTTCGAGCACTTCGCGCGGCGGCAGTTGCACGTTCTGCCCACGCAGTTGGCGTTCCACGGTGGCCTGCCGGGCGCGCAGTTCGAAGGCGGTTATGGCCTCTTCGTTGACCACGGCGATGATGCGGTCGATCTCCAGCGGTTGCGCGCGCGCGGTCTGGGCGTGCGCCGGCACCAGGGATAGCCAGGAAAGCAGGCAAAGCAGCAGGATGCGGAAGGTCATGGCGTGGTCATTGGGGCGTCGGTGCCCTGCTGGTTGATCAGACCGTAGCCGGGCACGTTGCGTTTGAGAATGTCGAGTGGGTTCGATCCGACGCGCGCGAAACCGTTCAACTCGAGCTGGAAGAACAGCGCGGTGTTCGATTGCTGGGTCTGCGTCGCCAGGCGCTGCATGACGACGCGCCCGATCCAGCAGCCGCCATCGTATTCGAGGCCGGCGACGGATTCGATCATGCGCCGGTCCTTGGTCGAGTAGTTGAAGCGCCCCACCGCATGCCAGCCGCCGAACAAGGGCCACTGGCCCGAGATGTCGATCTGGCCGAGGCCGACCTGGCCGGGTTGATCGCGGGTATAGCGGTAGCCGGCATTCAACACCTTGCCGGCTTCGGGCTGGTAGCGTCCGCCGATGTTGATGCGCTCCATCTGGTTCAGGCGCGGGTTGTACTGGAGACCGAGATCGGCATAGGTCTTGGGCAGGATGCGTCCGGAGAAGGAGCCGAGGAAATCGGTCTGGCGGTCGCTGCGCAGCACCTCGCCGGGCAGGCCGACATTCTGCGTACTGAAATAGAAACGCTGGCCGAAGGCGGCGCGCATGGTTTCGGCGCCGGTCAAGGGATCCAGCAGGCGCGAGGTGAGCATCACCGTGGCCTGGTTCGCGTCGCCGATCCGGTCGCCGCCGCCATAACGGTTCTCGGCGAATATCTGCGCGAAATCGAATCCCGTGGCCGCCGTGTCGAACACCGGGATCTGGCTCTGGTCGCGCACCGGGACATACAGGTAGTAGAGACGCGGTTCGAGCGTCTGCGTCAGGGCCGAGCCCAGCCAGTCGACGTCGCGTTCGAACGTCACCCCCGAGTCGACACTGAATATCGGCAGGCTGCGGTTGATCTTTTGCGGTGTTCCGGCGGCCTGGCGGTCAAGGTCGTAGCGTGTGGCATGCAGGCCGATCTTGGGCGTGATGCTCAGGATCTCGGTCTGCAAGGGCAGCGAGAGCTGCGGATACAAGATGAAGCGCCGCCCCTCGACCTGCGTCGGACTGCGGAAGTTGACGTGCTCGCCGCTGAAGGCGAAATTCATGCCGAACGGCAGGTCGCTGCGATTGGCGCCAACCGTCACCTGCGGCAGGCGCCGGTAGGGCTCGATCACCGTCGGCAGGGAAGGATCCTGCAGGGTCTGGTAGCTCTGCGCCAGCAGGTTGGCCGACCACCAGCCGCCGCTGTAGCTGAGCGTGCCCTGGCGCAGCAGGTTGGTCTGGGAAATCAGGCTGGAACCGCTCGCCAGATCGCTGAAATAAGTGCCATCGGAGGCGCCGTTGAGATCCAGCGTGGCGCCGACGCCGTAGGCCAGGGTCTGGCGATGGGCCAGAGAATAGGAGTAACGCCGGGTGTGCACCAGCTTGTCGTTGGGCAGATATTTTCCCTGCATTTCCCCGCTGTAGTTCGGTTGCAGGTAGCGGTACTCGCCGTTCCACAGCGTGCCGCGCTTGGCCATGATGCGCGGCGCAAGCGTCGCATCCATGTTCGGCCCGAGGTTCCAGTAGAAGGGCTGAGTGAACTCGATGCCGCCGCTGCTGGTGGAGCCGAAGGTCGGGGTCAGCAGTCCGCTCTTGCGCTCGTTGTTGAGCGAGAAACTCAGCCACGGCGAGTAGAGGATGGGCGTGCCCTTGAAATACAGCGTGGCATTGCGCGCCGAGCCCTGCTCAGTTTCGTAGTCGAGGCGCAAGTCGGTGGTGCGCGCGAACCAGTCGGGGTCCTTGCCGGCGGCCGGAGTGCAGGTGCTGTAGGTGGCGTCGGTGAGGCGATACTTGCCTTCCCCCGCGAACTCCATGCGTGCGGCCGAACCCTGTCCGGTGGTGAGATCCGCCGATAGGCGCGGCTCGGTGCCGGTCCATAGCGTGGCGGCCGATCCGGTCTTGATGCGGCGGATGCTGTATTCCGGCTGCTCGAAGTATCCCGTGCTGTCGTCCATCTTCATGCGCATCTTGGGACCTTGTACGCGGTCGCCATCGCGCGAAAGACGCACGTTGCCGGCGGCTTCGACCTCGTCGGTTTCCTGCCAGTAGGTCAGTCGATCGGCCTGCAGAATCGAGTTGCGTTTGCGCAGTTCGACATCGCCTTCGGCGACTACTTCGACATCCTTTTTGCCGGCGATCTGGTCGGCCGCGATGAAGGTCGGCAGCAGTTCCCCCGCTTGCTTGAGATGCGGCGACACCACTGTCGAAGCCTGCAGGCTGGGCTCCGGCAATTCTCCTGCGGCGACATGGGCCGAGTAGAGCGGCGGCAGCACCGCGCGCTCGGCAACCTGCGGCGGCTCTTGCGGCTTCTGGATTGCATCCGTTTGCGTCGCGGCTGGCGCCAGCGGCTCGGGCGGACGACGCGGCACTTCGGCGACCGCCAGCGGTGCTGGAATGGGCGCGGGCGCGGGCGCTGGCGCTGGCGCGGCAGGGCTTGTCTTGGGACTGATCGCAGCCGGCGCGGCCGGCCGCGCCGCCGCGCGGGCCGCGCTTGGGGGCGGCGCGGGTGCGATTGTGCCAAGGGATTGCTCGGCCGTCAGATCGACAGGCTTCATCGGCGCCGGTTCGACCGGCAGTGCGGCGGGAGACGGCGGCGTTGCCGCGGCGACCGCTTCGGCACTGGCGGGCGCGGCCGGTGGCGGGGTGCCCGTGCCGAGCAGGGCCGGATTAATGCGCAAGGGCGGCAATGGTTCCGCCGCCACGGAGCCCGCGGGAAGCGCCAGCAGGACAAGCAGTGAAACGGGGCCGAATTGTCCGCGATGCGATTGAGACATGCCGTATCGGTAAGTTGGCGCAGCGGTGACGGAATCAGGCAGGCCCAAATTACGCGCACTGCATGCCGGAGTAGCCATTGTCGGCCGATGCTAGAATCGCAAATTCTAACACTTCATGCCCGCGGAACGCGCTGCCCGACAAAGCTTTTGCGCCTGTTCCCGCATCTTGCCTATGGAACGTCAGGAACAGATCAGGACGTGGCTGGCCGCGATGTGGCCGGGCCACGGTTTCACGCTTGCGCCGGCCTCGGCCGATGCCAGTTTTCGCCGTTATTTTCGTGCCCGGCTGAACGACGGCACGACGCGCATCGTCATGGATGCGCCGCCGGCCAACGAGGACTGCCGGCCCTGGCTGCATGTGCAGCAGCTGTTCCGGGCGGCCGGGGCTCATGTTCCCGAGGTGCTGGCGCAGGACCTCGGGCGCGGTTTCCTGCTGTTGTCGGACCTCGGCGATGCGACCTACCTGCAGGCGCTCGACGCCGACAATGCCGCCCCGCTCTATGCCGATGCGGTTGCCGCGCTGGTGAAAATCCAGTTGGCGAGCCGCCCCGGCGCCTTGCCCGAGTATGACGCGGCACTGTTGCGGCGGGAACTCGATCTGTTCCCCGAATGGTTTCTCGCCAAGCACCACGGCATGGTGCTCTCCGACAGTGAGAGGCAGGCCCTGGAAGCCGTATTCGGACGCATCCTCGCCGTGAATCTGGCCGAGCCGAAGGTCTTCGTCCATCGCGACTACCATTCGCGCAACCTGATGCGCATCGACGGCGTCGGCAATCCGGGCATCATCGATTTCCAGGATGCCGTGTATGGTCCGCTCAGCTACGACATGGTCTCGCTGCTGAAGGACGCCTATGTCGAGTGGGATGAAGATCTCGCGCTCGACTGGCTGGTGCGCTACTGGGAACAGGCACGCAAGGCCGGGCTGCCGGTCGCCGCCGATTTCGGCGAGTTCTTCCGCGACTATGAATGGATGGGCGTGCAGCGCCATCTCAAGGTGCTGGGTATTTTCGCCCGGCTCTATCACCGCGACGGCAAGGACGGCTACCTCAAGGATCTGCCGCTGGTGGCGCGCTACCTGCGCAAGGCCTGCGAGCGCTACGGCGAACTCTCACCGCTGCGCAAACTGCTCGACCGGGTCGAGGACAAGATCACCGTGCTGGGTTACACGCTGGATCAGCGTGATCTGTAAATCTGCAGTCCGCGCAATGTGCGGACTCCGACTAGGTGCCCCCTTTCTCGGAAAGGGGGTCGGGGGGATAGCTGGCCCTTGGCGGCCCCGCCGCAAGAATCATTGCTTTCCATGAAAGCAATGATTCTTGCGGCCGGCCGCGGCGAACGCATGCGGCCATTGACCGACCGGATACCGAAGCCCCTGCTGGAAGTGGGCGGCAAACCGTTGATCGCCTGGCACCTGGAGCGGCTGGCCGCGGCCGGGTTGTGCGAGGTGGTGATCAATCACGCCCATCTTGGCGCACAGATCGAGGCGGCGCTGGGCGACGGCGCGCACTGGGGCCTGTCGATCCGCTATTCGCCCGAGCCCGAGGGTGCGCTTGAAACGGCCGGCGGCATCGCCAACGCGCTGCCCTTGCTGGGGCATGACGAGCCCTTCCTGGTCATCAACGGCGACATCTGGTGCGACTGGGATGTGTCGCGGGCCGGCAATGCGCTTGCGCCCGGCGATCTGGCGCATCTGGTGCTGGTGCCGAATCCACCGCATCACCCGCTGGGCGACTTCGCGCTGAGCGGGCGGGAAGTTGCCGCCGACGTCACGGCGGCCGGCCGCGACGCGCAGAGCTGCACCTTTGCCGGCATTGGCGTCTATCGCCCGCAACTCTTCGCCGGGGTTGTTCGCGGCCAGGCGGCGAAACTGGCACCGCAGCTGCGCGCCGCGATGGCCGCGCGGCGCGTTTGCGGGGAACTTCATGGCGGCCGCTGGGTCGATGTCGGCACCCCGCAACGTCTGGCGGAACTGGACCAGGAACTGCGCTCGCTGTCCCACCATGGGGTACCGTCCCCGGCGCCTGCGCGCGGGGACATATAATCAATCGATGGATACTGCGCCACTTCCCGTCGAGACTCCCTACGCGGCGTATCGCCAGCGCCGACTCTTGCTGATCGAGCGCATGGCGCGCGGCGGTGGCGGCGTCGCCTTGATCCCCACCGCGCCCGAGCAGACGCGCAACCGCGACACGCAGTTCCCCTATCGTGCCGACAGCTATTTCCAGTACCTGACCGGCTTCATCGAGCCGGAGGCTGTGCTGCTGATCGCGGTCGGCCGTGGCGATGCGGCGCCGCAATCGATCCTGTTCTGCCGCGAAAAGAATCTCGAGCGGGAAATCTGGGATGGCTTTCGCCACGGCCCGGAAGGCGCCCGCGAGGTATTCGGCTTCGATGCCGCGCATGCCGTCGGCGAACTCGATGCCAAACTGGTGGAACTGCTGACCGATCAGCCGGTTCTCTGGTATTCCATCGGCCACGATGCCGGCTGGGATGGCCGCATCGCTGCCGCGCTGAACAAGCTGCGCGCCGAGAGCCGGACCGGAAAGCGCGCGCCGGCGACGATCCGCGACGTGCGTGCCGAACTCGACACGATGCGCCTGGTCAAGGATGCGACCGAGCTGACAGTGATGCGTCGCGCCGCCGAGATTTCCACCGGCGCCCACATCCGCGCCATGCGCTTCGTCGCGCCGGGCCGCTTCGAGTACGAAGTCGAGGCAGAACTGCTGCACGAGTTCCGCCGTCACGGCTGCGAGTACCCGGCCTATACCTCGATCGTCGCCGGCGGCGCGAACGCCTGCGTACTGCATTACGTCGGCAACGACCAGGTCCTGAAGGACGGCGATCTGCTGCTGATCGATGCCGGCGGCGAACTTGGCGGCTATGCCTCCGACATCACGCGCAGCTTTCCTGTGAGCGGCCGCTTCAGCGGGCCGCAGGCCGATGTCTATGCGCTGGTGCTGGCCGCCCAGGCGGCGGCGATAGCGGCGGTGCGGCCCGGCGCCACCTTCGTCGAACCTCACGAGGCGGCGCTGAAGGTGCTGGCCCAGGGCATGCTCGACCTGAAACTGCTGTCGGGTTCGCTCGACGGCGTGATCGAGTCCGAAAGCTACAAGCGCTTCTTCATGCACCGCACCAGCCACTGGCTCGGCAAGGACGTGCACGACGCCGGCGAATACAAGGAAGGCGAGCACTGGGCGCCGCTGGCGCCGGGCATGGTGCTGACCATCGAACCCGGCTGCTACATCCGCCCGGCCGACGACGTGCCCGCGACCTTCTGGAACATCGGCGTGCGCATCGAGGACGACGCTGTGGTGACGGCCGACGGCTGCGAAATCATCACCCTCGCCGCGCCGAAGACCATCGCCGACATCGAAGCCCTGATGCGGGATGCCCGTGGCAACTGAATCACCTGCGAGCGCAGCGAGCCTGACCGGGCACCCCCTTTCCCGGAAAGGGGGCCGGGGCGATGGCCCATCAGAGGCCTCCACCGACAATGGCAAGCTGAAGGTTGCCATTGTCGGTGGGGGGGCGGCCGGAATGGCGCTGGCTTTGGCGCTGAAACTCCACGGCATCGGCGCCGAAATCTTCGAGGCCCGCGCCCGGGCCGCCGTGCGCCACGATGCGCGCGTGCTGGCGCTGTCCGATGGGGCGCGACAGATACTCGACTGGCTCGGCGTCTGGTCCGGACTCGCCGCGACGCCGATCGCCACCATACACATCTCCCAGCGCGGCGGCTTCGGCCGCAGCCGCCTGCGCGCCGACGAACTCGATCTGCCGGCGCTGGGCTGGGTGGTCGCGGCGGGCGATCTGATTGCCGCCCTCGACACCGCCGTGAGCGCCGCCGGCATCGCCTATCGCGAGCACACGAGAGTTGGCGATGGCGACACGGCAGGCTTCGCCCTGACCGCCTTCGCCGAAGGCATGGTCGACCCCGCGGCCGGCAAGAGGCGCGACTACGGCCAGCACGCCGTGCTGTGCACGGTCGGCGTCGCCGAGTCGCATCGCAATGTCGCCTGGGAGCGCTTCACCGGCGAAGGTCCGGTCGCCTTGCTGCCGCTGGGTCGAGACTACGCCGTGGTGCTGACCTGTGCCGACGCGATACTGACCGAGGTCATGGCGCAAGGCGATGCGGGCTTTCTCGCGCTGCTGCAGCAGCGCTTCGGCGCGCGTCACCGCTTCACTTCCGCCGGTCCGCGCACCGCCTATCCGCTCGGCCTGCGCTACCGCCAGGAGACGGTCGGCGCCCGCCAGGTCTGGCTTGGCAATGCCGCGCAGACCCTGCATCCGGTGGCCGGGCAGGGCTTCAACCTGGCCCTGCGCGACATCTGGGAACTCGCCCAGGTGCTGGGCGCGGCGACCGATCCGGGGGCTCCCGCGGTGCTCGCCGCCTATGCGCGCGGACGGCAGGCCGACCGGCGCGGCGCGATCGGCTTCACCGATCTGTTGATCGACAGCTTTGGCTCCGACTTCGGGCCCTTGAGGCATGCGCGGGGCGCCGGACTGCTGGCGCTCGACCTGCTGCCGCCGCTGCGCAGCTTCGTCGCCAAGCGCATGATTTTTGGCGCGCGGGCCTGGCCCTGAATGTCGACACCTCAATAAAAAGCCTCGATTCCGACCGGCGCGCTTTGCGCTAAAATCGCGGCCTTCCCGACCGCATTCCCTTCCCGACATGGACTTCCTCGGCTTTCAGTTGCGCAACAATCTGTTTGTCGCGCCCATGGCCGGGGTCACCGATCGTCCGTTCCGCCAGTTGTGCAAGAAGCTCGGCGCGGGGCTCGCGGTTTCCGAAATGGTCACTTCCAATTCCCTGCTCTATGGCAGCGCCAAGACCCGGCGCCGCGCCGAGCACACGGGCGAGGTCGATCCGATCTCGGTGCAGATCGCCGGTGCCGATCCGGCCATGATGGCCCAGGCAGCGCGCTACAACGCCGACAACGGTGCGCAGATCATCGACATCAACATGGGCTGTCCGGCGAAGAAGATCTGCAACGTCATGGCCGGCTCGGCCCTGATGCAGAACGAACCGCTGGTGGCGAAAATTCTCGAAGCCGTGGTGGCGGCCGTGCCGGATACGCCGGTGACGCTCAAGTTCCGCACCGGCTGGAACCGCGACAACAGGAACGCGCCGCGCATCGCGCGCATCGCCGAGGAATCCGGCATCCGGGCCATCGCAATTCATGGCCGCACGCGCGCCGACCAGTACATGGGTGAGGCCGAATACGACACGATCGCCCTGGTCAAGTCGCAGGTGAAGATTCCGGTGATCGCCAACGGCGACATCAACACGCCGCACAAGGCGCGCTTCGTGCTCGACTACACCGGCGCCGACGGAGTCATGATCGGCCGCGCCGCGCAGGGCAAGCCCTGGCTGTTTCGCGAGATCGAGCATTTCCTGGCGACCGGCGAAGAGCTTGCACCGCCGCGCGTGGAAGAAATCCACCGCATCCTGCGCGGCCACCTGACCGAGCTCTACGGTTTCTACGGCGAAGAGACCGGCGTGCGCATCGCCAGGAAGCACATCAGCTGGTACACCAAGGGGCTGATCGGTTCGGCCAACTTCCGCCATGCCATGAACCAGTTGCAGACCGTCGGCGAGCAACTCGACGCCGCCGACGAGTTCTTCCTCGGCCACGCTGCGGCAAACGAACTGTTGCGCTATGAAGATCGCGACCAGCAAATGAAGGCCGCATGAGCAGCGAAATCAACGATTGCGTGCGGCGCAGCCTCAATCGCTACTTCCGCGACCTCGACGGCCAGGCGCCGCATGCCGTCTACGACATGGTGCTGAAGTGCGTCGAGCGGCCGATGCTGGAAGTCGTCATGAAGCAGGCCGACGGCAACCAGACCGTCGCCGCCGACATGCTGGGTATCAGCCGCGGCACCTTGCGCCGCATGCTGGTCGAACACGAACTGCTTTAACGCACGTGACTTCGATGAACCGCCCCGCTCAATCGGATACCTTGGCTTCATCGCGCCTCGAGCGGGCAAATGGACCCGCCCCCTCCCATCCTCCCCCTCGCGGGGGAGGCTATTATTTGGCTCGCTACGCTCGAACCTGACACAGCGCGCTTAACGATCTATTTCACTTTGGACTAACCGGGGTTTTCATGAATAAAGTCACACAGGCACTCATCAGCGTTTCCGACAAGCGCGGTACGGTGGATTTCGCCCGCGGTCTGGCCCAGCTAGGCATCAAGCTGCTCTCCACCGGCGGCACCGCCAAGCTGCTGCGCGATGCCGGGCTCGACGTCACCGATGTTTCCGACTACACCGGCTTCCCCGAAATGCTCGACGGCCGCGTCAAGACCCTGCATCCCAAGGTGCATGGCGGCATCCTCGGCCGCCGCGACCTGCCGCAGCATCTGGCGGTCATGGCCGAGCACGGCATCGCGCCGATCGACCTGGTGGTGGTGAATCTGTATCCCTTCCGCGAGACGGTGGCCAAGCCCGGCTGCACGCTCGACGACGCAATCGAGAACATCGACATCGGCGGCCCCACCATGGTTCGTGCCGCGGCGAAGAACCACGGCAACGAACAGGGCGGCGTCGGCGTGATCACCGATCCCGAGGATTACGCGCCGATACTCGACGAACTCAAGGCCGGCGGCGCACTGTCCTACAAGACGCGCTTCGCCCTGGCGAAGAAGGCCTTCACCCATACCGCACGCTACGACTCGGCGATCGCCAACTGGCTGACCTCGCTCGACGAACAGAACAAGCCCGGCGTCTTCCCCGAAAAGCTGCAACTGGCTTTCGACAAGGTCGACACCATGCGCTACGGCGAGAATCCGCACCAGCAGGCCGCCTTCTACCGCGAGACCACGCCGGTGCCGGGCAGCATCGCCAGCTATCAGCAACTGCAGGGCAAGGAACTCAGCTACAACAACATCGCCGACTCGGACGCCGCCTGGGAATGCGTCAAGGCCTTCGACGGCGAGATCGCCTGCGTCATCGTCAAGCACGCCAATCCCTGCGGCGTGGCGACGGCCGGCAGCGTCGAGGAGGCTTACCGCAAGGCCTTTAAGACCGATCCGACCTCGGCTTTCGGCGGCATCATCGCCTTCAACGGCGCCATCGACAAGGCCACCGCCGAAGCCGTGGCCGGCCAGTTCGCCGAAGTCATCATCGCGCCCGAGATCAGTGCCGAGGCGCGCGCCGTATTCGCCGCCAAGCAGAACCTGCGCGTGCTGGTCGTGCCGCTGTCGGCAAATGCGGGCCGCGCCGCCGGTCAACTGGATTACAAACGTGTCGGCGGCGGCCTGCTGGTGCAAAGCGCCGACGAAGCGCGCATCACCGCGGCCGAGATCAAGGTGGTGACCAGGCGTGCGCCGACCCCGGCCGAGATGAGCGATCTGTTGTTCGCCTGGCGCATCGCCAAGTACGTCAAGTCGAATGCCATCGTGTATTGCAAGGACGCCATGACGGTCGGCGTCGGTGCCGGCCAGATGAGCCGCGTCGATTCCGCCCGCATCGCCGCGATCAAGGCCGAGAACAACGGCCTGACCGTGGTCGGTTCGGTCGCCGCGTCGGATGCCTTCTTTCCCTTCCGCGACGGCCTCGACGTCTTGGCCAAGGCCGGCGCCACTGCCGTGATCCAGCCCGGCGGGTCGGTGCGTGATGCCGAAGTCATCGCCGCGGCCGACGAGCAGAACCTGGCCATGGTGTTCACCGGCTTCCGTCATTTCCGGCATTGATGCCCGTAACCACACAGACACAGAGGCACGGAGAAAGGCCAGGGCGATGTTCCACATCTCGCGGTGCCTCTATGCCCCTGTGGTGAGATTTTCATGAAAATACTCGTTATCGGTTCCGGCGGACGGGAGCACGCCCTGGCCTGGCGCCTGGCGCAGGCACCGGGTCTGCAGAAGGTTTATGTCGCGCCGGGCAATGCCGGCACGGCGCGCGAGCATGAGCTGGAAAACCTGCCGCTCAGCGACATCAGTGCGCTGGCCGACTGGGTCCAGCGCGAAAAAGTCCATGCCACCGTGGTGGGTCCCGAAGCACCGCTGGCGGCCGGCATCGTCGACGTCTTCCGCGCCCGCAACCTGCGCATCTTCGGGCCGACCAAGGCCGCCGCGCAGCTTGAGAGCTCGAAGGATTTCGCCAAGCGCTTCATGATCCGGCACAACATTCCGACGGCGAAATTCCGTACCTTTGCCGATGCCAAGGCGGCTCACGCCTACATCGATGCCGAGGGCGCGCCGATCGTGATCAAGGCCGACGGCCTGGCGGCCGGCAAGGGCGTCGTGGTGGCGATGAAGCTCGACGAAGCGCATGCCGCCGTGGACATGATGTTGGCCGACAACAAGCTCGGCGATGCCGGCGCCCGCGTCGTCATCGAGGAGTTCCTCGACGGCGAGGAAGCCAGCTTCATCGTCATGGCCGACGGCCGCCATGCGCTGGCGCTGGCAACCAGCCAGGACCACAAACGACTGCAGGATGGCGACCAGGGACCGAACACCGGCGGCATGGGCGCCTATTCGCCGGCACCGGTGGTGACGCCGGAAATTCACGGCCGCGTCATGCGCGAAGTGATCATGCCGACCATCAACGGCATGGCCGCCGACGGCATCGTCTACACCGGCTTCCTTTATGCCGGCCTGATGATCAAACCCGACGGTTCCTTGCGCGTGCTCGAATTCAACTGCCGCATGGGCGATCCGGAAACCCAGCCGATCATGATGCGGCTGAAGGGCAATTTCGTCGAACTGGTGGACGCCGCGATCGACGGCCGCCTCAACGAGGTCGAAGCCGAGTGGGACCGCCGCGTCGCGCTCGGCGTGGTCATGGCCGCCGCCAATTATCCGGAGAGCCCGCGCAAGGGCGATGTGATTCACGGCCTGCCGGCGCCGAGCGCCGACAGCCATGTGTTTCACGCCGGTACCGCGGAAAGCAACGGCGAGGTGGTCACGGCCGGCGGGCGCGTGCTGTGCGTCACGGCCCTGGGCGACAACGTCAAGGCCGCGCAGAAGCGCGCCTACGAGGTGCTCGACCCGATCCTGTTCGACGGCATGCAGTGCCGCCGCGATATAGGTTATCGAGCGATCAAGCGCTGAGAACTTATGAATAAATCTACTGCGCGTACCGGATCGGGGCTTGGGCGGTGCTCGCTATCCTCGCGTATAACTACATACGCTCCGGTAGCTGTGCTCCGGCCGCACCCCGCTGCGGTCCGCTCGCTACGATTTCTTCATAAGTTCTGAATCAATGATTCTTCCCCCTGCCACGCTCGGCATGCTCGGTGGCGGCCAGTTGGGCCGCTTTTTCGTCATCGCCGCCCACGAGCTGGGCTACCGCGTGGTGGTGCTCGATCCGGACGCCCAGAGCCCGGCCGGACGCATTGCCGACCAGCACCTGGTGGCCGAATACGACGATGAGGACGCGCTGAACCAGATGGCGGAGTCCTGCGCCGCGGTGACCACCGAATTCGAGAACGTGCCCGCCGGCAGCCTTGCCTACCTGTCCAAGTTCCTGCCGGTGCGGCCCGCGGCTTCCGCCGTCGCCATCAGCCAGAACCGCAGCGCGGAAAAGGGTTTCCTCAAGCAACACGGTTTTCCCCACGCGCCTTACGCCGACATACGCAGCGAAGCGGATATCGCGCAGGGCGGTGCGGACCTGTTTCCCGGCATCCTCAAGGTGGCCCGCTTCGGCTACGACGGCAAGGGACAGGTGCGAGTCGCGGATCGCGACGAGGCATTGCTGGCCTTCCGCCAATTGAAGAACGAACCCTGCGTGCTGGAGCAGAGGCTGGCGCTCGATTACGAGGTGTCGGTGGTGCTCGCGCGCGACGAGGCAGGCCGGGTGAAGTGCTTCCCCGTTGCCGAGAACAGCCATCGCCACGGCATCCTCGATGTGTCCATGGTGCCGGCGCGCACCACCGGATGCATGGCCGCTCAGTTGTCAAATAAGGCACAGGAACTTGCCGAGGGCATCGCGCTGGAAATGGGCTATGTCGGCACGCTGGCCGTCGAGTTTTTCGTCGTGGGCGGACAGTTGCTGGTCAATGAAATGGCGCCGCGGCCGCACAACTCAGGGCATTACACGATCGATGCCTGCGTCAGCAACCAGTTCGAGCAGCAGGTGCGGGCGCTCGCCGGGCTGCCGCTGGGCGAGGCGCGCGCGCATTCGGCCGCGGTCATGGTGAACCTGCTCGGCGACCTCTGGTATCTGCGCGATCCGCAGCACAGCCACGAGCCGGACTGGGCGCAGCTCCTGGCCGTGCCGAACCTCAAGCTGCACCTCTACGGCAAACACCACGCCCGCCCGGGGCGCAAGATGGGCCATTTCACGGTGATCGGCAGCGACGCACGGCAGGTGCAAGAGTTGGCGCTGGCGGCACGGCGTGCGATAGGCATTGAGGACGAGCCATCCTCCCAGCCCTCTTCCCAGGGAAGGGGGTGACTTTGCTTCGCTTCGCTCCAATCTCATGGCTGGCCTCGCCTTGGGGCGGCCCGGCGCAGAGGCGGCGATGAATGACGTATCCCGCGCGGCGGCCCTGCTGCGCGCCGGCGAACTCGTGGCCTTTCCCACCGAGACCGTCTATGGCCTCGGTGCCGATGCCCGCAATGCGCAAGCCATAGCCAGGATTTTCGCGGCCAAGGGACGGCCCGCCGACCATCCGCTGATCGTCCATTTGCCCGCCGCCGAGCATCTCGACCGCTGGGCCGTGGACATTCCGGAAGCGGCACACAGGCTGGCGGCGGCCTTCTGGCCCGGCCCCTTGACCCTGATCCTGAAGCGCCAGCCCGATGTGCTCGATGCCATCACCGGCGGCCAGGACACGGTCGGCCTGCGGGTGCCGAATCATCCGCTGGCGCTGCAGTTGCTGCGCGAGTTCGGTGGCGCGCATGGCGGCGGCCTGGCCGCGCCCTCGGCCAATCGTTTCGGCCACGTCAGCCCGACCACAGCCGCGCACGTGCGCGAGGAACTCGGCGACGCCGTCGCGCTGATTCTCGACGGCGGTCCCTGCGCGGTCGGCATCGAATCGACCATCCTCGACCTGTCCGCCGGCGAGCCGCGCATCCTGCGCCCCGGCATGCTCGATGCCGCCGCCATCGGCAGGGTTCTCGGCCTCGTCCCGGCTTTCGGCGGCAAGCCCGACGCACCGCGCGTCTCGGGCAGCCTCGAAGCCCACTACGCACCACGCACTTCGCTGCAACTGGTCGCCGCGGCGGAACTCGCCGCAACGGCGCGCCGGACGCTGGCTGCCGGCCGCCGCGTCGCCGTGCTGTCGTCGCTGCCGCTCGGCTTCGATCACGAAAACCTGGTCTGGCGCCCGGCCGGCGCCGATCCTGCGCAATTCGCCCACGACCTGTATGCCCGGCTGCGCGAACTGGATGCACTGGCCTGCGACCTGATCCTGGTCGCAACACCGCCCCTCGACGACGCCTGGCGCGCCGTCGCCGATCGCCTGCGCCGCGCCGCGGCGGGAGCGAAATAGGGGTGAAACATTATTGTCATTCAGGCCTAAAGTTTTTCCGTAGCGGCCGATAATTTTCCGGAGGCGGGTTTTCCGCCCATCGGAGAGCACCATGGCTGTCAAGCAACGCAAAGGCTCGCACCCGGGGAAAGTTCAGCTGGAAGCCGGGCGGGCGGGCGGCGATATCGGATCCGTCGTGACGATCGCCATCAACCGGGGTTTCGTCATCGGCCGCGAGGTGCTGGTGGGCCGCGTTCCCGGCATCGTGGTGGGCTACAACATCGCCGGCGTCGGCCGCTACCTCGGCCATGCCTATCCGCTGGTGGTGCGCACGGCCCTCGGCGTGGCCAAATGCGCCCTGGACGAGGTGAGTCTGACCTGAGGGCGGCTTCCCTTGCCGCAGCCCGATTGCTATAATCCGCCCCCTTGATGGGGGTGTAGCTCAGTTGGGAGAGCGCGACGTTCGCAACGTCGAGGCCAGCGGTTCGATCCCGCTCACCTCCACCATCAACATCTTTTAGCTGTTCCAGACCAGGCCGGAAAATCCAGTAGCAGCGAGGATTTCCGGCTTTCTTGTTGGTGCCGTTGGTGCCGTTGGTGCCGTTGGTGCCGTTGGTGCCGGGCGGAGTCTCCGGTAACGCTGGAATTGCTTTTGGCACCGGTGCCACCGGTAGCGCGGTACGGCCCGTTGCGCCGAAACTTCCCGTTGCACCGGTCGATCCGGCGTCGCGCCGTGGTGCCTACCGGACCTGCCGGTCCCAGAACTGCAAGCGCGGTGGGAAAGGGCGGGATCAGGCCGGCGCGCGCGGGGCCAGCGAGAGCATGTGCCCGCTGCGGGGGTCGCCGCGTCCGCCGAGCACCGCAGCGTAGGCGGCATCGACCGCGTCCGGGCCGAAGTGGTGCTGCACCACCAGCCACGGCGCCGCCGGATCGCAGACCGTGACGACGAAGGCCTGCCATGCCTGCAGCAGGCGTTGGCCGAGTTCATGTGCGCCCCACTCGGCAGTGCGCTTCTTGATTTGCGCGGGGGCGAAAAACAGCGTGGCGCGCGGGCCGGGCAGGTCCTTGGCGCCGCCCAGTTGCCCGACATGGGTGCCGCCGACCGAGCAGCTGTATTTCAGATTCCCGAAGCGGGTATGAATCTCCCTGCGCAGGGAGGCATTGCCTGCGAAATCGACAAAGACGCAGGCCGTGTCCGCCGCCAGGTGATCGAGCTCATCGTAGGCGAGAACCCGGTGGTAACAGTCCAGGCTGTTGCAGAACTCCCGGTTGGCGGCGGAGGTGAGTCCGACCACTTCGATTCCCTTGCGCTGCGCGAGTTGAAATGCCGTGCCATAGGCGGTCTTGCTCGATGCGCTGGAGAGCAGCACCGCGCCATCGCCGTTTGCGCCGGCGCCGAAGAAATCCTGATCGGCGAGAAAGTCGTCGATCAGCCAAGAGGTGATGAACAGCGGTCGCAGCAGGGCCTCGACGTCCTCGGTCTGCGCCGTGTGGAACGGGTCCGCGGTGCAGCGCGAATAGCTGTTGTACACCGCATGCAATGCCGCCCGATGCTCGGCGCCCTCGAAGAATCCTGCGGGCGACAGGCGGACCGGCTGCAGCACGGTCTGCGACGACATCGGGTAGTAGCCGTAGAAGCGCTCGCCCACTGCGATACCGGGACAGCCCGATTCGAGCACCGTAGCGAAGCCCCATACCGGTATCCGGCCCCAGCCCGCCGGTGCCGGATAGAAACTCCAGTAGTTCATGGCGTCGCCGAAGGCGGCATAGGTGATGTTGTTGGCGGTCAGCGCGAAGCTGTCCACGCCGAGACGGATCTGGCCCGCGGTGAGCGGGATCTCGGCTGTCCCGCGCAGTTCGGTTGTCGCCAGCCGGTCCCTGCGGACGAGAAAATCAAGAGTAGTCATGGCGTTGCCTCGACGTGTTCGGGCGGATTGCGGTCGCCCGCGACCCGTCATGGTAGCAAGAGTGCCAGGGCAAGGGGTCGGGAAAACAGCGCGCGCAGGATGCGTTAAGCTAGAGTTGCGTCAAATAAGGCCGGCAGCCGGTTGGCTTGGCGCTGGCGGAATTTACGAGGGTACGCGTCTCCAGCGTGGTTGCCTCGATCATGACGTTGATCAGGTAAACCTGCAGAAACACCACGATCAGCAACAAAAGCCAGCTGGCATTCTTGGCGCGAACGATGTGGTCATATTTTTCCCGCCAGATGGCATCCCGCTGCGCGGCGTCCTGCTTGATGAAGGCGTGAATTTCGTCCAGCGTACAAGATGTGAGATCGGGTTCCATGGCATTGTTTTCCTGGATTTTTCCAATCGATCGATCCTAGCCTGCCAACCCCTTTATATCCGTGACATATTTCACATATGGGAAGGATATTATCCGAAATGCGTATGACGCAAACAATATCCGGCTTGCTGCGTGGCCCGGGTACGTGCGGCGAGGTTCGGTCTGCCTATTCCGGGAACTCTGGGCCGCTCATCGTCACTCAATCCGAAGCGCGCCCGGCGACATGCACTACGGCGAGAAATTCAACGCGGTAACTCATCTGGTCGGGGCCATCCTGGCGCTGGCGGGTGCGGTCGTGCTCGTCGTGCTGGCAGTGCAGGTGCGCGATCCGTGGAAGGTGGTGAGTGTCTCCATCTACGGCGTGACGCTGATCCTGCTCTACAGCCTCTCCACCCTCTATCACAGCTTGCGCGGGCGCGCCAAGAACCTCCTGCGCAAACTGGACCACCACGGCATCTATCTACTCATCGCCGGCACTTACACGCCGTTCTGCCTGGTGACGCTGCGCGGTCCATGGGGCTGGTCGCTGCTTGGTACGGTGTGGGGCCTGGCGGTCCTCGGCAGCCTGCAAGAGCTGAGGCCGGGCAGTGGGGCGCGCATACGCTCAGTGGTGATCTACGTCGTGATGGGCTGGGTGGCGCTGGTCGCGCTGCTTCCCCTGCTGCGCAACCTGGGGCTGCCCGGTTTCGCCTGGCTCGCGGCCGGAGGCCTGTTCTATACGATAGGCATCGTGTTCTATGCGCTCGACACCCGCGTCACTCACGGCCACGGCATCTGGCACCTGTTTGTTATCGCCGGCAGCGTCAGCCACTACGTGGCGATCCTGAAGTACGTGGTGTAGGTGTTTGCGGCGCCGAGCCAAGGCTTGCTGCTCATGGACCGCCCGTTGGACGGCAGGGCGTTCCCGGAACACCTTCCTGAAAGCAACAACGGGTTAGATCGAAGGAGATCTAACCCGTTGATTTTTTTTACTGGCGCGCCCGGAGAGATTCGAACTCCCTACCCCTTGGTTCGTAGCCAAGTACTCTATCCAGATGAGCTACGGGCGCTTGAGAGGGGCGGATTATACCGAAGAAAACGCCGAAAACAAGACGAAGGGAGCACGGCGGCGACGGCGTTCCGCCTGCGGCTATTTCTTCCGGGCGGCCCGGACGCGTTGTGCCAGGGCCCTGGCCTGCTCTGCGGAGATCTCCTCGGGCGTCTTGTCCCTGAGCAGCAGCCAGAGCAGCGCGCCATTGACGACGATCAGGGCGACTTCCAGATACAGGATCGGCGTCACCATTTGCCGCAGGGAGTTGTCGCCGAACACGAAATAGAAGCCTTCGAAGGTCGGCAGCGCAGCACTGGTGATGGCCGAGAAATACTCGAAAGGCGGAAACAGCAGCACCAGCACCAGGTTGATCGCCACCAGCGCCAGGACCGCTCTCTGCCGGCTGTTGCCTCCCGGACGCCTGAGCTGCCTCAGCGGCGCCTGGCGCAGCAGGAGCAGGGCGATGCAGGTATTGATCAGCACCACGATGATCTCAAGGGCGAGGAAGTCGGCGTTGATGACGCGATTCGGATGATCGCCGATGACGAGATAGAAGCCGTCGAAGGTGGCGACGTTGCCGTACTGCAGCGCGACGTAATCGTAGGGCGGGAAAACCAGCAGCAGGGCCAGGTTGACCACTGCAAGGCTCAGGGCGATGCGTTGTGCGTTGTTCATGGTGCTTTCGCGGTGGGCCCGAACGGCCCTCGCCTCCTTGCCTGACTCATGCATCTAGGTTAGTCGAGAACCGATGGCGGCGCAATGTGTCGCACCGGCGTTTTGGGCTGGCGTCGATCGCGTATAGACTTGATCCGTTTGCATGCATGAGAGACTGCCCCATGGGAAAGATTTTCTGGACTTTGCTCGGCTGCGGCGCAGCATTTTCGGTCTGCGCCCAGGACATCAGCTTGCGCCATGATCTCGACGGCAAGGCGCTGGATACTCTGGCTACGCTGGTATTGCGCTTCAACGATGGACTCAAGGGCAAAGGCCGGGTGGTGTTGCAGGACGCGCGCGGCCTGGAGAACCGGCAGGTCCTGCCGCATCTGGCCCTGCTCGATCCCGACGACAGCATGGAATTTTTCGGCACCCGGCCGCGCTTCCGCCCTTTGCACGAAGTCATGCGCGAGGGCGGACAAAAACTCGATGCCGCGATGTTCTATCCGCAGGTGGCCGATGCGGCGGACGACGCCAGCGGACGCATCCAGGCGCTGCCCATGGGACTCGCCTTGCCGGTGTTGTTTACCAACCGCAGCGCCATGCGCAAGGCCGGGCTCGATCCGGATCAACCGATCAAGACCTGGCTGGATTTGCAGAAAGTGGCCGGCGAACTTTATGACCACGGCGAGAAATGCCCCCTGACCACTGTGCGCTTTGCCTGGATACACTCGGAAAACGTCTCGATGCAGGCCGGCGAGCCGCTGGTCACCAAGCAGGGCAGCGCGCAGCAGGTACTGGCCAACGGCATGGTCAATGTCAAGCATCTGGCCCTGCTGGCAAGCTGGCAGAAGAGCCGCTATTTCCATTATTCGGGACCGGGGCGAGAAGGCAATCGGCGTTTCCTGAGCGGCGAATGCGCGCTGCTGACCGGCGAGTCGTCGCTCTATGCCGATGCCAAGCGCGCCGGAATCGATTTCGGCGTTACGGCCCTGCCGCATTATGACGACGTGTACGCGCCCAAGCCGGCCGATGTGCTGCCCGATGGTGCCGGGCTGTGGGTGCTGGCCGGACACAAGAAGCCGGAGTACAAGCTGGCGGCGAGCTTCATCAGCTTCCTGCTGCGCCCCGAGGTACAGAAGGAGTGGGTACAGGCGACCAGCTATCTGCCGATGACGCCGGGGGCGGTGACGGCCCTGCGCGATTCGGGCATTCCGCAGCAATTGCTGGACGCGACGCAAAAGCGCCTCTCGGTCACGCGCAAGGGCAGTACGCGGCCCAAGCACGGCCCGATCCGCGATCGCCTGCACGAGTTCCTCGGCGAGGAAGTGCACTTCGTGTGGACCACCGGCCGCGCGGCGAAGGAGGCGCTGGACAACACGGTGCGCCGGGTCAATGCGGCCATCGCGCCCCCGGCCAAGGCGGCCGCTGCGGGCAAACGATGATCTACCCGCGCATCATCGCCCACCGCTGCGGCGGCGCCCTGGCGCCGGAAAACACCCTGGCCGGATTGCGGCTGGCGGCGCGTCTCGGCTGTCGCGGCGTCGAGTTTGATGCCATGCTTGCCGCCGATGGCGTGCCGGTGCTGATTCACGACGAGACGCTGGAACGCACCACTTCCGGGCGCGGAGACGTGGCGGCCATGAGTTCCGCGCAACTGGTGCAACTCGATGCCGGCAGGCGGCACCATCCGTCCTTCGCCGGGGAGTCAGTGCCAACTCTTGAAGCAGCCTTGCGGCTCTGCGCCGAACTGGGCTTGTGGGCCAATGTGGAAATCAAGCCCTCCGCCGGGCAGGATCTGGCGACGGGTGACGCCGTCGCACGGCATGCGGCGGCGGCGTCGGGCAGGATCGTGTTGTCTTCGTTCTCGCCGGAGGCCCTGGGTGCCGCTGCCGCCGAAGCGCCGCAACTGCGGCGTGCGCTGCTGGTCGAGGCGATTCCCGCGGACTGGCGCGAGCGCATGCTGGCATCGGGTGCGCTGGCCCTGCATGCGTCGGCGCGGGCGCTGCACGCAGAAGAGGCGCAGGCGGTGCGCGCGGCGGGCTTTCCGCTGGCCTGCTACACGGTCAACCGTCGCGACGACGCCGAGCGGTTGTTCGCGCAGGGCGTTGTCGCGGTGTTCAGCGATCGCCCCGATCTTTGGCAAGGTTCTGAGATGTAGGCCTTCGCTACGCCAGTGCAGCGGCCGTCGGGGGCCTGCGCCACAAGGCCGCCGGCACGCAGTCTGCGGCTTGATCGCGTAAAATCCGCTCCTTTGCGTCCCAGGCTGCGCTTCCGCCATGAAAAGCTCCGAAATCCGCCAGAAGTTCCTCGATTTTTTCGCCTCCAAAGGCCACCAGATCGTCGCCTCCAGTTCGCTGGTGCCGCACGAGGACCCGACGCTGCTGTTCACTAACGCGGGCATGAACCAGTTCAAGGACGTCTTCCTCGGCTTCGACAAGCGCAGCTACCAGCGCGCCACCACCTCGCAGAAATGCGTGCGCGCCGGCGGCAAGCACAACGACCTGGAAAACGTCGGCTACACGGCGCGCCACCATACCTTCTTCGAGATGCTGGGCAACTTCAGTTTCGGCGACTACTTCAAGCGCGATGCGATCAAGTACGCCTGGGAACTGCTGGTCGATGTGTATAAGCTGCCGAAGGACAAGCTCTGGGTCACGGTGTATGCCGAGGACGACGAGGCTTACGAGATCTGGACCCGGGAAATCGGCGTGCCCGAGGAGCGCGTGATCCGCATCGGCGACAACAAGGGCGCGCGCTACGCCTCGGACAATTTCTGGATGATGGGCGACACCGGTCCCTGCGGTCCCTGCACCGAGATCTTCTACGACCATGGCGAGCACATCTGGGGCGGCCCGCCGGGCAGCGAGGACGAGGACGGCGACCGCTACATCGAGATCTGGAACAACGTCTTCATGCAGTTCAATCGCGACGAGGCCGGCGTCATGCATCCGCTGCCCAAGCCGAGCGTCGACACCGGCATGGGCTTGGAGCGGATTTCGGCGGTGCTGCAGGGTGTGCATGCCAACTACGAGATCGATTTGTTCCAGGCGCTGATCGCCGCCGCGGCGCGCGAGACCTCGGATGCCGACATGGACAGTCCGTCCTTGCGCGTGCTGGCCGACCACATCCGCGCCTGCTCCTTCCTGATCGCCGACGGCGTGATTCCCGGCAACGAGGGACGCGGCTATGTCCTGCGCCGCATCATCCGCCGCGCCATCCGCCACGGCTGGAAGCTCGGCGCGCGCAGCGCCTTCTTCCACAGGATGGTGCCGGACCTGGTCGCCGAAATGGGCGCCGCCTACCCGGAACTGGTCAGCGGCAAGACGCGCGTGATGGACGTGCTGAAGCAGGAGGAGGATCGCTTCTTCGCTACCATCGAGCACGGCATGGCCATCCTTGAAGCCGAGCTGGAACTGATGGAGAAAACCGGCGTCACGCAGTTCAACGGCGAAACCGCGTTCAAGCTGCACGACACCTACGGCTTCCCGCTCGACCTGACCGCCGACATCTGCCGCGAACGGCAGATGAGCGTGGACAGCGCCGCTTTCGATGCCGCCATGACGCGGCAGAAGGAGCAGGCGCGCGCCGCCGGCAAATTCAAGATGGCGGCCAATCTCGACTACGCCGGCCCGGCCACGACTTTCCACGGTTACGAAGGGCTGGAAGCGCGCGGCAACATCCTGGCCCTGTACAAGGACGGCGCCGCGGTCAATGAGTTGATCGAGGGCGAGATCGGCGTCGTGGTGCTCGACGACACGCCCTTCTATGCAGAGTCCGGCGGCCAGGTCGGCGACGTCGGCGAACTGCGCTCGACGCATGGCATCTTCGCCGTGGAAGACACGCAGAAGATCCAGGCCAGCGTCTTCGGCCACCACGGCGTGGTGCGTACCGGCACCCTGAAAGTCGGCAATGGCGTCACGGCGAAGGTCGACACGCTGGCGCGCGCCCGCACCGTGCGCCACCATTCGGCGACCCACCTGATGCACAAGGCGCTGCGCGAAGTGCTCGGCGCCCACGTGCAGCAGAAGGGCTCGCAGGTCGATCCGGACAAGACCCGCTTCGACTTCGCCCACACCCAGCCGGTGACAGCCGAAGAAATCCTGCGCATCGAGCGCCTCGTCAATGACGAAATCATCGCCAACGCCGCGACGCGCTCGCGCGTGATGGCTATCGACGAGGCGCAGAAGACCGGCGCCATGATGCTGTTCGGCGAGAAGTACGGCGACGAGGTGCGCGTGCTCGACATCGGCTCGTCGTGCGAACTGTGCGGCGGCACCCATGTAACGCGCACGGGCGACATCGGCCTGTTCAAGATTACGCTCGAAGCCGGCGTCGCTGCCGGCGTGCGCCGCATCGAGGCGGTCTGCGGCGATGTCGCGGTGGCCAGCGTGCAGCGGCAACAGGCGTTGCTCGATGCCGTGGCGGCCGAATTGAAAGCCCAGCCGGCGGAAGCCGCGGCGCGCGTGGCGCAACTGCACGACCACGCCAGGACGCTGGAAAAGGAACTGGCGCGGCTCAAGTCCAAGCTCGCTGCGTCCCAGGGCGATGATCTGGTGAATCAGGCAGTCGATGTCAAAGGCGCAAATGGGCTGGAAATTCGGCTGCTCGCGGCGCAACTCGAAGGCGCCGACGCCACCGCCCTGCGCGAAACCCTGGACAAGCTCAAGGACAAGCTGAAGAGCGCGGCCATCGTGCTGGCCAGCGCCAGCGAGGGCAAGGTCAGCCTGATCGCCGGCGTCACGGCGGACCTCACCGGCAAGCTCAAGGCCGGCGAGTTGGTCAACTTCGTCGCCCAGCAGGTCGGCGGCAAGGGCGGCGGCCGGCCCGACATGGCCCAGGCCGGCGGCACCGATGCGGCCGCGGTGCCGGCTGCGTTGGCATCGGTAAAGGGTTGGGTCGAAGCCAAACTGTAAGAGTCGGCGCTGGCGGTACGGCGATTTCTCCGCCACATGGACAACGGCGCCCGCATCGGGCGCCGTTGTCGCTTCAGAAGCCGGTCTCTATGCCCGGCCAGACTGACTTGAGCGCCGCCTTGAACTCGTTCTGGATGCGCGTCAGCGCCGCCTGGGTATCGGCCTCGAAGCGCAGCACGACGACCGGTGTGGTGTTCGAGGCGCGCGCCAGGCCGAAGCCGTCGGCATATTCGGCGCGCACGCCGTCGATGGTGATCAGTTCGCGCGCGCCGGGCAGCAGCTTCCTGCCGCCCTTGCGCAGCTTCGCCACCAGGGCATGCGGCTCGCCTTCCTGCATCTTGATGTTGAGTTCCGGCGTCGAGATGGCGTTCGGCAGGTTCTTCAACGGCCAGTTGGAGTCCTGCCAGCGCGAGACGATTTCGAGCAGGCGGGCGCCGGTGTAAAGCGCGTCGTCGAAGCCATACCAGCGTTCCTTGAAGAACATGTGGCCGCTCATCTCGCCGGCCAGCGGTGCGCCGGTTTCGCGGAGCTTGGTCTTGACCAGGGCGTGGCCGGTGTTCCACATCAGCGGCCGGCCGCCCTGGTGGCGGATCGATTCGGCGACCCAGCGCGAGCATTTGACGTCGTAGATGATCTGGGCGCCGGGGTTGCGCGTCAGCACGTCGGCGGCGAACAGCATCAACTGGCGGTCGGGATAAATGATCTCGCCGTCGCGTGTGACGACGCCGAGCCGGTCGCCGTCGCCGTCGAAGGCCAGGCCGAGTTCGGCGCCCGTTTCGCGCAGCGCGCGCTGCAGGTCGGCCAGGTTTTCCGGCTTGGACGGATCGGGATGGTGATTGGGGAAATTGCCATCGACTTCGCAGAACAGCTCGGTCACGTTGCAGCCCATGCGGCGGAACAGGTCCGGCGCGACGCTGCCGGCCACGCCGTTGCCGCAGTCGATGACGATCTTCATCGGCCTTGCGAGCTTGACGTCGCCGACGATGCGATCGATATAGGCCTGGCGCACGTTGGCGTGGCGCACCACGCCGCGCCCTTCGCAATAGTTGGCGCTGACGATACGGCGCCGCAGGTCCTGGATCATCTCGCCATAGAGCGTCTGTCCGCCCAGCACCATCTTGAGGCCGTTGTACTCCGGCGGATTGTGGCTGCCGGTGACCGAGACGCAACTGTCGGCGCCCAGTTCGTGCGCGGCGAAGTAGGTCATCGGCGTCGGCACGCGGCCGATGTCGATCACGTCGATCCCGGTTTGCGTGATGCAATTGGCCAGCGCGCCGGCCAGCTCCGGCCCCGACAGACGCCCGTCGCGCCCGATGACGATGGCCTTGACTCCGCGCGCCACGGCCTCGGTGCCCAGCGCCAGGCCGATCTGGCAGACGGTTTCCGCAGTCAGCGTGGTTTGTACGATGCCGCGGATGTCGTAGGCCTTGAAAATCTCGGGTGCCGGGGTCTGCATGGCGGATGTGGTCGAGTGGCGAAAAGAAAATTATCGCATGCCGATGGATGTTGGCATATATGCGCAAAAGTGCGCGAGCAGGCGCTGCGGCAGCCAGTCGATGCGACCGGGCAGGGCGCCATGGACGAAGCCGACGTGACCGCCGTGGCGATGGACCTCCAGCAGCACCGCCGCGGGAAGGCGTTCGCGCCGCGGCAATGCCGCTGACGGCAGGAAAGGGTCGTTGGCGGCGTGCAGCAGCAGCGTCGGCGCACGCACGGTGCCCAGCAACGGTCCGGCGCTGCTGCGCGCATAGTAGTCGTCGGCACCGAGAAAGCCGTGCAGCGGCGCCGTGACGGCATCGTCGAAGTCGCGCAAGCTGGCTGCCGCGCGTGCCCGTCGCATGTCGATGCGGCCGGGAAAGCGGCGCTCCTTGGCCATCGCCGCCGGAATCAGGGTGCGCAGGAAATGCCGCGCATAGATCCGGTTGAAGCCGGAGGACAGCGCGGCATTGGCTGCGGCCAGATCCAGCGGCGCGCTTACCGCGGCCGCCGCGGCGACGATGCCGGATGCCTGGCTGCCCTGTTCCGCCAGCCATTTCAGCAGGGCGTTGCCGCCCAGCGAAACGCCGGCGGCGAACAGCGCCGGATGGCCGCGCGTCTGCAGGCGGCGCAGGATCCAGTCGATCTCCGCCGAGTCGCCGGAATGATAGGCGCGCGGCAGGCGGTTGGGCTCGCCCGAGCAGCCGCGGAAATTCACCACCACGCCATGCCAGCCGCGCTGCGCCACGGCATGCATCAGGCGGCGCGCGTAATGGCTGCGTGAACTGCCTTCGAGACCGTGGAACAGCACCACGCAGGGCGCGTCGGCAGCGCCGGCGATCCAGTCGAGATCGATGAAATCGCCATCCGGGGTGTCCCAGCGCTCGCGCCGGTAAGGCGGCAGCGGCCCCTTGATCAGCAGCGGCCAGATGGTTTGCGCATGGCCGCCCGGCAGCCAGGCCGCAGCCCGGTAATGCGGCGCTGCCGGGGCCGGCTTCAATGCAGGGTGCGCGGTGCCTCGGCGACGCTGCTGGGCGGCACCGGCGAAGCGTGGTGGGCGACCATGCGCCAGCCCAGGGCGCCGCGCACATAGATGTTGGTGGCGGCCACGGGCGCGCTCTGACTTTCGTTGTCCGCGGTGGCGATGTGTTCCAGCAGGGTGCTGACCATGGCGAACGGCGTGTTCACCGTGGTCTGCTGCGAAAGCCGCACGGTGAGCTTGTTGCCGCCGGCAAAGACACGCTGCCAGGCTTCGCGTATGGTGTTATAGCCGACCAGGCGCGGGCCGCCGGGATGCACGCAGACCACCTCTTCGTCCTCGGCCCAGACCGCCATCATGGCTTCCAGGTCGCAGCGTTCGAGCGCCTCGTAGAAGGCGGTTTCGACGTCCTGCGGGCTGGCGAAGATTTTCTCGCTGGGCATGATCAGCTTGCCAAAGTTGCGTCGATCGTCGCCGCCACCTGCTGCGGCGTGATGCCGTTCATGCAGTCGAAATGCGCCAGCGGGCATTCGCGCTGGAAGCAGGGGCTGCACGGCAGGTTTCTGGACATGATTTTTGCATGCGAGGACAGCGGCGGCGTGTAGGCCGGCGAGGACGAACCGTAAAGCGCCACCAGCGGCCGCTCAAGCGCCGCGGCGACATGCATCAGGCCGGAGTCGTTGCTGATCACGCAGCGCGCCGTGGCGATCAGGTCGAGCGCCTGTTCCAGGCTGCTGCGGCCGCACAGGTTGAGCGCGGCGCCTTGGGCCGCCGCGGCTATCTCGTCGCCCACGGCGCGGTCCTTGTCGGAACCGATCAGCCATACCGGATGCTGTGACGTCGCGACGAGGCGCGCCAGCGCCGCAAAGTGCTGCGTCGGCCAGCGCTTGGCCGGACCGAATTCGGCGCCGGGGCAGAAGATGAACGGGCTGGCTTCGAGCGGAAGGTCCAGGGCCCGCCGCGCGGCCTGCTGCTGTTCCATGGTCGAGCTCAGGTGCGGCAGTGGCAGGATCGCGGGTAGCGGCCCGGCCAGCGCCGCGTAACGCTGCATCAGTTGCGGGTGGCTCAGGCTGTCGAGGCGATGGCGCTCGTTCAACAACAGATAGCGGCTTTCGCCCTGATAGCCGATGCGGCGGGGTATGCCGGCGAAGCAGGGCACCAGCGCCGACTTCCACGAGTTCGGCAGGACATAGGCGGCTGAATAGTTGGCGCTGGCAAGACGGCGACCCAGTGCGCGGCGCGCCCAGAAATTGAATTCGCCGTGACCGAAGGGGTTGGCGATGACCGCATCGACCTCGGTCATGCGCGCCAGCAGCGGCGCCGACCAGCCCGCGGCCAGCACTTCGATGCGGGCCGTCGGGTCATTGCGCTTGAGCAGCGTGAGCAGCGGCTGGGCGAGGATCGTGTCGCCGATCCAGGAGGGAGCGACGACCAGTATCTTCACGCCGGAGGAAAACTCGGATCGCGCGACGAGACTTAGTGGTGGCCCTTGGGCCGCTCGCCGGTGAAGCGGTACTGCGTGCCGCAGTAGGGGCAGGCGGCTTCGCCCGTGGCGCTTTTCAGCACGTCGATGAAGACGCGCGGATGGCGGGCCCACAGGGGAGCGCCGGGTTGCGGGCAGGCCAGCGGCAGGTCGTGGGCGGTGACTTCAATCCGGCGCTGGGTTTCGTCGAGTGTGGACATGTGCAAGCTCTCGCGTTCGTTAAATGTAGGAGAGCCATTCGGCGTGGGCCGGCACCTTGCCATTGACCACGTCGAAGAACAGGCTCTGGATCCTGGCCGTGATCGGGCCGCGGCTGCCGGCGCCGATGGTGCGGTTGTCGAGTTCGCGGATCGGCGTGACTTCCGCCGCGGTGCCGGTGAAGAAGGCTTCGTCGGCGATGTAGATGTCGTCGCGCGTGAGGCGCTTGGCAATCACCTGATAGCCGAGTTCCGCAGCCAGGGTGATCACCGTATTGCGCGTGATGCCCATCAGCGCCGAGGCGATTTCCGGCTCGTAGATCACGCCATCCTTGATCACGAACAGGTTCTCGCCGGCGCCTTCGGCGACAAAGCCATCGACGTCGAGCAGCAGGGCCTCGTCGTAGCCATCTTCGGTGGCTTCCATGTTGGCCAGGATCGAGTTGGCATAAGTACCGGCGAACTTGGCGCGCGCCATGTTGACGTTCACGTGGTGGCGCGAATAGCTCGAGGTCTTGACGCGGATGCCTTTCTCCATGCCTTCCTCGCCGAGGTAGGCGCCCCAGGGCCAGGCCGCGATCGAGACATGGGTCGCCGCGCCGCGCGGGCTGACACCCATCTTCTCCGAGCCGTAGAAGGCGATCGGGCGCAGGTAGCAGGATTCGAGCTGGTTGCGGCGCACGACTTCCTTGTGCGCCTCGATCAGCGTCGCCTTGTCGTAAGGCATCGGCATGCGGTAGATATGGGCCGAGTTGAACAGCCGGTCGGTGTGTTCCTTGAGGCGGAAAATCGCGGTGCCGGAAACGGTCTTGTAGGCGCGCACGCCTTCGAACACGGCGAGGCCATAGTGCAGCGAGTGGGTCAGCACATGGGTGGTGGCTTCGCGCCAGGGCACGAGCTTGCCGTCGTACCAGATGAAGCCGTCACGGTCGGCCATGGACATGGGAGGTCTCCAGCGTTGATTTGAGTAAAGGCGTGATTTTAGCAGGGGCGCTAAAATGCGCGGATGAATCGTATCTGGAAACCCAATGTCACTGTCGCCGCGCTGATCGAGCGCGACGGCCGCTTCCTGCTGGTCGAGGAGGAAACCGAAGACGGCCTGCGCTTCAATCAGCCCGCCGGACACCTCGACGAGGGCGAATCGCTGCTCGCCGCCTGCGCCCGCGAGGCACTCGAAGAAACCGCCTGGGGCTTCACGCCGACTTCCCTGGTCGGCATCTATCAGTGGCCGCGGCCGCAGGGTGACGTCACCTACCTGCGCTTTGCCTTCTGCGGCGATCTCGGCCAGTTCCAGGACGGTCGGGCGCTCGACGACGGCATCCTGCGGGCCGTCTGGATGACGCCCGAGGAGATTCGCGCCACCACGGATCGCCATCGCAGCCCGCTGGTGTCGCAGTGCGTCAGCGACTATCTGGCCGGCCGGCGCTTTCCGCTCGATCTCCTCAGGCACTACGACTGAATACCATGTCCAAGGGAAAAATCATCGTCGGCCTCTCCGGCGGCGTCGATTCGTCGGTCGCTGCGCTGCTGCTGAAGCGCGAAGGCTACGAGGTGATCGGCCTGTTCATGAAGAACTGGGAGGACGACGACAGCGACGAGTATTGCTCCTCGCGCCAGGACCTGATCGACGCGGCCGCGGCAGCCGACGTGATCGGCATCGAGTTCGAGGCGGTGAATTTTTCCGCCGAATACCGGGAGCGGGTGTTTGCCGACTTCCTGCGCGAATACCAGGCCGGGCGCACGCCGAACCCCGACGTGCTGTGCAATTCGGAAATCAAGTTCAAGGCCTTTCTCGATCACGCGCTGGCGCTTGGCGCCGACAAGATCGCCACCGGCCACTATGCCCAGGTGCGCGAGTTTCTCGGTGAATGGCAGTTGCTCAAGGCCGAGGACGGCACCAAGGACCAGAGCTATTTCCTGCATCGCTTGAATCAGGCGCAACTGGCGAAAACGCTGTTTCCCATCGGCCATCTCTACAAGCGCGATGTGCGCAAGATCGCCGCGGAGGCGGGCCTGCCGAATCATGCGCGCAAGGACTCGACCGGCATCTGCTTCATCGGCGAACGGCCCTTCCGCGAATTTCTCGCGCGCTATCTGCCGAAACAGCCCGGCGAGATCCGCGTGCTCGGCACCGAACGCGTGGTCGGCCGCCACGAGGGCCTGATGTATTACACCCTCGGTCAGCGCGAGGGGCTCGGCATCGGCGGCGTCAAGGGCGCACCGGAGGAGCCCTGGTTCGTCGCCGACAAGGACATGGCGGCCAACGTGCTCTGGGTGGTGCAGGGCCACGAGCATCCCGCCCTGCTGTCGGGCGGACTGGTGGCACAGGACTTGTCCTGGGTCGCGGGTCGGTCGCCGCACACGCACTGGGTCTATGCGGCGAAGACGCGCTACCGCCAGCCGGATGCGGCCTGTGAGGTCGAACGGGTTTCCGCTGCGGAGTGCGAGGTGTTGTTTGCTGCGCCGCAATGGGCGGTGACGCCCGGACAATCGCTGGTGCTCTACGAATCGAGGGTGTGTCTGGGCGGCGGCATCATCGCAACACGCCAGGCCCAGTGTGCATAAATTCCTTGTACAAGCCCTCTGGATCAGGTTTAAAATATTTTTTGGGCGGGCTGCCCGAAAATTTCCGGAGGAATTTTAAGTATGAATAAAGCTGAACTGATTGAAATTGCCGCCAAGGAAGCCGACATAAGCAAGGCTGCCGCGGGCAAGGCGCTCGATGGAATCATGGCTGCCGTAGTAAAGGCGGTATCGAAGGGTGATACCGTTACGCTGGTTGGTTTTGGCACCTTCAAGTCGGCCAAGCGCGCGGCGCGTACCGGCAAGAACCCGAAGACCGGCGCCAGCATCAAGATCCCCGCGACCACCGTGCCGAAGTTCAGCGCGGGCGCCGGATTCAAGCTGGCCGTGTCGGGCAAGAAGGCCAAGAAGTAAACGCGCCACAGCTTTCGCTTGAAGGGGCCCGCTTGCGGGCCCTTTGCATTTCCGCCATCGGCAGCAAATTCCCGTCGGCTTTCCATTGTCTTTTCCGCCCGCGCTGATTATTCTCCCTGCCAAGGAGAAACTTTGAGCCCCCGCGCTCGCATTCGCTCGCTGCCCCCCGAGGGGGCTCATGCCGCCTTCGGGGCGGCCCTTCAGGAGGCATGAAAATGATCACGACACAAAACAATGAGCATCTCGTCGAGTTCGCCGTGTTCGGCGAATTCACGCTGGCCGACTTCAAGGAATTCGAGGAACTGGTACTGCACGAGATCAAATTTTCCGGACCGGTGAATCTGCTGGTCGATCTGCGCGACATGGCGGATTTCACGGTGGACGTGGCCTGGGAAGAAATCCGCTTTTCACGGCAGCACGCCGGCGACTTCAAGCGCATCGCGGTCGTCACCGACAGCCAGTGGGTGGCCTGGAGCGCATGGTTGGAGCAACTCTTCGTCAATGCCGACCTGACGGTCTTTGCCGACGAGGCCGAGGCCCGTCGCTGGCTGGCCGAAGGCGAGGCATGAGCGACGCGCCGACGCCTGCGCCGGCAAGCCTGCTGGTGAGTGTCGAGCAACTCGCCGCCCATCCCGAGTGGCGCGTCTTCGATTGCCGGCATGATCTGAGAAATACCGAATACGGCCGCCAGGCCTACGCCCGTGGCCACATCCCGGGCGCGCTGTTCCTGCATCTCGACGAGGATCTTTCGGGCACGGCAAATGGCCGCAACGGCCGCCATCCGTTGCCCGCTATCGATGTGTTCTCGCGGCGCATGGCGGACTGCGGCGTCGATGCGACGACCCAGGTGGTGGCCTACGACAATGAAGGTGGCATTTTTGCGTCGCGCCTCTGGTGGCTGCTGCGCTGGCTCGGCCACGACCAGGTGGCGGTGCTCGACGGCGGGCTGGCGGGCTGGAAGCGCAGCAAGCGCGCGCTGGAAGACACCGTACCGACGGTCGCGCCGCGCCAGTTCGTTGCGTATCCGCGGGGCATCACCGTCGATGCCGCCCAGGTATTGGCCGATCTCGAATCGCCACGCATGCTGGTGCTCGACGCGCGCAGCCCGGAACGCTACCGCGGCGAGAACGAGACGCTCGATCCGGTCGGCGGCCACATTCCCGGCGCCGTGAATCGCTTCTATTTCGACAACCTCGATGACGACGGCTGCTTCTTCAAGCCGGCCGCGGAACTGCGCAGCGAATTCATCGCGCTGCTCGGCGCCATGTCGGCGGCGCAGGTGGTCCAGCAGTGCGGCTCGGGCGTCACCGCCTGCCACAATCTGCTGGCGATGGAACTGGCCGGCCTGTCCGGCTCGACGCTGTATCCCGGTTCCTGGAGCGAGTGGTGCGCCGACCCCGCGCGCCCCGTCGCGCGCGGCTAGATTGTCCTGGCGCCATGGCGCCCGAGCGCCCAGGCCACATGTTCGCGCACCAGCGCCGACGCATGGTCGGCGCGTGAGCGCAGGGCGCTGATCACTTCGTCGCTGGACGGCGCATTGCCCAGCGCCACGGCGATATTGCGTAGCCAGCGCTCATGGCCGATGCGGCGGATCGGCGAACCGGCCAGGCGTGCGTTGAAATCGCTTTCCTCCCAGGCGAAGAGTTCGACCAGTTTCGCCAGATCGAGATTCTGGCGCGGCGCGAAATCGGCCTCGCGCGTCAATGGCGCGAAGCGGTTCCAGGGACAGGCCAGCTGGCAATCGTCGCAGCCGTAGATGCGGTTGCCCAGCAGCGGGCGCAAGGGTTCGGGGATGCTGCTTTTGTGCTCGATCGTGAGGTAGGAAATGCACAGCCGCGCATCGAGCTTGTAGGGCGCGACGATGGCCTGGGTCGGGCAGGCGGCGATGCAGGCGGTGCAACTGCCGCAGTGATCGGTGACCGGCGCATCCGGCGGCAGCGCCAAGTCGGTGAACAGCTCGCCGAGAAAGAAATACGAACCGGCATCGCGTTCCAGCAGCAGCGTGTGCTTGCCGCGCCAGCCCAGCCCACTGTTCCGTGCCAGGCCGATTTCCATGACCGGCGCCGAATCGGTGAAGGCGCGGTAGGCGAATTCGCCGATTTCCTGCGTGATGCGATCGGCGAGCTGCTGCAGGCGGCTGCGCAACAGCTTGTGATAGTCGCGGCCCAGCGCATAGCGCGAAACGAAGGCACGTTCGCCGTCGGCCAGCGCGGCGGCAGAGTCGGCGCTGGCGCTGCGGTAGTTCAGGCGCGCGGTGATGATGCTCTGCGTGCCCGGCACCAGTTCGGCCGGCAGCGCGCGCTTGTTCCCCTTGTCGCTGACATGCGCCGCCATATAATCCATTTCGCCATGGCAGCCGGCCGCCAGCCAGGCTTCCAGATTCGCTGCGGCATGGCCGAGTTCGATGCCGGAAAAGCCGATCGCGTCGAAGCCGAGGTCCTTGCCCCAGCGCCGTATCTTGTCCTTCAGTTCCGCCGGATTCTTCGCGTACTCATGCATGCCGACCATCTTACTTTAGCCCTGCCCGACGAAGCCGCCACCCTGGCGCTGGGCGCCGCGCTGGCCGCGAACCTGGCGCCGGGCATGGTGGTCTGGCTCGAAGGCGACCTCGGCGCGGGCAAGACCACGTTGGTGCGCGGCCTGCTGCGCGCGGCCGGCGCCAGCGGTCCCGTGAAAAGCCCCACCTACACACTGGTTGAAGTTCACGTGGTTTCTGGATTACACTTCTATCACTTTGATTTCTATAGATTCAATCAGGCGGAAGAATATCTCGATGCGGGGCTTGAGGAATATTTTTCAGGAAGCGGGATTTGTCTGGTCGAATGGCCCGACAAGGCCGCGCCTTACCTGCCTGCCGCCGATATGCGAATCGAGTTGCGCGTGGCACCCGGCGCAGGCGCCGAGGGGCGCACGGCCCGCATCGCCGCCACTGGCGCAAGGGGACGGACATGCCTCGCCGGCGTGATGTCCTCAAGTTCGCCGCGGCCAGCCTGACCCTGCTGGTTTCGAGAGTTGGCGCTGGCGCCACGGCGGCCAGCAGCATCCTCGCCGTGCGCGTCTGGCCGGCCCGCGACTACACGCGGGTGACGCTGGAACACGATCAGGCGATCCGCTATTCGCACCTGCTGGTGAAAGACCCCGAGCGCCTGGTGCTCGACCTCGAAGGCGTCGAGTTCAATTCGGTGCTGCAGATGCTGCCGTCGAAGATCATCGACGCCGATCCCTACATCAGGCTGATCCGCGCCGGGCGCAACAAGCCGGGCGTGGTGCGCCTGGTGATCGAGCTCAAGGGCGAGGTCAAGCCGCAGGTGTTCGCGCTGAAGCCGGTCGGCGAATACGGCCACCGTCTGGTGCTCGACCTGTATCCGGCGGAGCCGGTCGACCCCTTGATGGCGCTGCTGGAAAAATCCGCCGAACCGCCGCTCAAGACCGAGCCCGGGCTGGGCCAGCGGCCGGCGCAGCCCGAACCGGGAAATGAAAAGTCGGAGCCGAGACCCGAAATCGCGCGCCTCATCACCATCGTGCTCGATCCCGGCCATGGCGGCGAAGACCCCGGCGCGGTCGGCCGCGGCGGCAGCTACGAAAAGCATGTCACCTTGTCCGTGGCGCGGCGGCTCAAGCAAAAGATCGATGCGACGCCGAACATGCGCTCGGTGCTGACGCGCGACGGCGACTACTTCATCCCTCTGAACCAGCGCGTGCAGAAGGCGCGCCGGGTGCAGGCCGATCTTTTCCTTTCGGTCCACGCCGATGCCTTCATCAAGAGCACGGCGCGCGGTTCCAGCGTCTTCGTCCTGTCGGAAAACGGCGCCTCGAGTTCGGCCGCGCGCTGGCTGGCGAACAAGGAAAACTCGGCCGATCTGGTCGGCGGCGTGAATATCGGCGTCAAGGACCCCTACCTCGCGCGCACCCTGCTCGACCTCTCGCAGACCGCCACGATCAACGACAGCCTCAAACTGGGCAAGGACGTGCTGGGCGAACTGGGGCGCATCAATACCCTGCACAAGGCCCATGTCGAGCAGGCCGGTTTTGCCGTGCTGAAGGCGCCGGACATTCCGTCGATCCTGATCGAGACGGCCTTCATCTCCAATCCCGAGGAAGAGGCGCGGCTCAACGACGAGGCCTACCAGGACCGCATGGCCGAGGCGATCCTCAAGGGCATCCGCCGTTACTTCGCCAAGAACCCGCCGCTGGCCAAGTCCAAGCTGGCGCGGCTGGACTGATTCCGGCTCGAATCCCGCGCCGCGTCGCCTTGTGCGCTTCCGGAAGTGCCCGCCGAGCTTGATATAATCGGCCGCTTTCCCTGCCGTCTCAACCCCATGCTGGTTTTTCGCGGTGTTCCCGAGCGGGCGACGACGTCTACGGTGCTGACCATCGGCAATTTCGATGGCGTGCATCGTGGCCATCGCGCGCTGCTGGCCGAATTGACTGCCAAGGCGCGCGAACTCGCGCTGCCGGCGACGGTGCTCACCTTCGAGCCGCATCCGCGCGAACTGTTCGCCCCGGAGCAGGCGCCGGCGCGCCTGGCCAGCCTGCGCGACAAGATCGAACTGCTGGCCGAAGCCGGTGTGGACCGCGTGCATGTCTGTCGTTTTACCCGCAAGCTGGCCGCGCTGACCGCCGAGCAGTTCATCGAACGCATCCTGGTGCAGGGGCTTGCGGTGCGGCATTTGATCATCGGCGACGATTTCCGTTTCGGCCAGGGGCGCGCGGGAGATTTTGCTTTGCTGCAGCGGGCCGGCCACGAGCACCGCTTCGTCGTCGAAGCGATGCACACGGTGGATTTCGGGGGCGTCCGCGTCTCCAGTTCGGCGGTGCGCGCGGCGCTGGCCAGCGGCAATATCGAGCAGGCCGAAGCGCTGCTGGGGCGTGCTTTCGTCATCGCCGGCCGGGTCATGGACGGCAAGAAGCTGGGCCGCACGATTGGTTTTCCCACCGCCAACATCCAGGTGCGGCGCAAGCGCCTGCCGCTCTCGGGGGTGTATGCCGTTTCGGTTTCGGGCATCGGACCGCTGTCGATTCCCGGCGCCGCCAACATCGGCGTGCGGCCGACCGTGGAAGCCGGCCTCAAACCGGTGCTGGAAGTCCATCTGCTGGATTTCGACCGCGACATCTATGGTATGCACGTCGATGTGAACTTTCTGCACAAGCTGCGCGACGAGGCCAAGTTCGATTCCCTCGATGCACTCAAGGCGCAGATCGCCCGCGATGTCGCCGATGTGCGCGCCTATTTCAACACCCGTTCAACGAATGGCACGACCCATGGCTGATTACCGCAAGACCCTCAACATGCCCGACACGCCCTTCCCGATGCGCGGCGACCTCGCCAAACGCGAGCCGGGCTGGATCGCCCAGTGGCAGCAGCAGAAGCTCTACCAGAAGATCCGCACCGCGGCCAAGGGGCGTCCGTGCTTCGTGCTGCACGACGGGCCGCCCTATGCCAACGGCGACATCCACATCGGCCATGCGGTGAACAAGATCCTCAAGGACATCATCGTCCGCTCCAAGACCCTGGCCGGCTTCGATGCGCCCTATGTGCCGGGCTGGGACTGCCACGGCCTGCCGATCGAGCACCAGATCGAGAAGACCCACGGCAAGCACCTGCCGGCCGACCAGGCGCGGCAACTGTCGCGCAGCTTCGCTGCCGAACAGGTCGAACGGCAGAAGAAGGATTTCATCCGCCTCGGCGTGCTCGGCGACTGGGACCATCCCTACCTGACCATGGCCTTCAGCAACGAAGCCGACGAGATTCGCGCCGTCGGCGAGCTGTACCAGCGCGGCTATCTGTTCCAGGGCCTGAAGCCGGTGAATTGGTGCTTCGATTGCGGCTCGGCGTTGGCCGAGGCGGAGGTCGAATACCAGGACAAGAAATCGCCGGCGATCGATGTCGGCTTTCGTCTCGATGCCGCCGAACGCGGCCGCGTCGCCCATGCGTTCGGCATCGATGCGCTGCCCGCGGGCGATTGCTGGACGGTGATCTGGACCACCACGCCATGGACGATTCCGTCCAACCAGGCGCTCAACATGCATCCGGATTTCACCTACGAACTGGTGCAGACCGCACGCGGTTGCCTGATCCTTGCCGCCGAACTGCGCGGCGCGGCGCTGCAGCGCTTCGGCCTCGAAGGCGAGGTGCTGGGCGCCTGCCAGGGTGCGGCGCTGGCTCAGGTGAACTTCCGCCATCCCCTGTACGATCGCGCTTCGCCCGTCTACCTGGGCGAATACGTCACGCTCGACACCGGCACCGGCATCGTCCACAGCGCGCCGGCCTATGGCCTGGAAGACTTCGATTCCTGTCGCAAGCACGGCATGCACAACGACGAGATCCTGACCCCGGTGCAGGGCGACGGCGTGTTCGCGGCGAGCCTGCCCTTCTTCGGCGGCATGTACGTCTGGAAGACCAATCCGGCCATCATCGAAAAGCTGGCCGAGGTCGGCGCCCTGTTCGCCAGCGCCGAAATCGTGCATAGCTACATGCACTGCTGGCGGCACAAGACGCCGATCATCTATCGCGCCACGACACAATGGTTCGTTGGCATGGACCGGATTCCGGCCGATGGCGGCGGTACGCTGCGCGACAAGGCGCTGGCCGCCTTGGAGGCGACCAAGTTCTATCCCGACTGGGGCAAGGCGCGGCTGCACGCGATGATCGCCAACCGGCCCGACTGGTGCGTTTCGCGCCAGCGCAACTGGGGCGTGCCAATCCCTTTCTTTCTACATAAGGAAAGCGGCGAGCCGCATCCGCGCACGCTGGAACTGCTCGAAGCCGTGGCGCAAAGGATCGAGAAGGAGGGTATCGACGCCTGGTTCAAGCTCGACGCCGCCGAACTGCTCGGCGCCGACGCCGCGAACTACGACAAGATGCGCGACACGCTCGACGTCTGGTTCGATTCGGGCACCACGCACCGTACCGTGCTGCGCGGCTCGCACGCCGATGAACTGAGCTACCCGGCCGACCTCTATCTGGAAGGCTCGGACCAGCATCGCGGCTGGTTCCATTCCAGCCTGCTGACCGGCGCCGCGATCGACGGCCGCGCGCCCTACAACGCGCTGCTGACCCACGGCTTCGTGGTCGACGGCAAGGGCATGAAGATGTCCAAGTCGAAGGGCAACGTGGTCGCGCCGCAGAAGATCTCCGACACCTTGGGCGCCGAAATCCTGCGCCTCTGGGTCGCCAGCACCGACTACTCGGGCGAGCTGTCGATCGACGAGAAGACCATTCTGCCGCGCGTGGTCGAGGTCTATCGCCGGCTGCGCAACACGCTGCGCTTCCTGCTCGCCAACACCGCCGATTTCGACGCCGGGACGCAGATGCTGCCGCCTGCCGAATGGCTCGAAGTGGACCGCTATGCGCTGGCCCTGACGCGCCGGCTGCACGAGCAGTGCACGGCGGATTTCGCGCGCTACGAGTTCCACAAGATCGTACAGGGGCTGATGAACTTCTGCTCGGAAGATCTCGGCGCCTTCTACCTCGACATCCTCAAGGACCGGCTGTACACGGCCGCCGAGAATTCGCGCGCGCGGCGCTCGGCGCAAAGCGCCTTGTGGCACATCCTGCAAAGCGTGACGCGGCTCATGGCGCCGATTCTTTCCTTCACCGCCGAGGAAATCTGGGCCACGCTGAAACAGGGCGACAGCGTGATGCTTTCGACATGGCACGAGCTGCCGCCGCAGGCCGAAGAGTTGGCGCTGGCGACGCGGTGGCAGGCGATACGCGCAGTGCGTGCTGAAGTCGCCAGGGTGCTCGAAGACCTGCGTGCGGCCGGCAAGATCGGCTCTTCGCTGCAGGCCGAGGTGAGCTTGCGCGCCGACGCCGCGACCTACGATCTGCTGACTGCGCTGGGCGAAGATCTCAAGTTCGTCTTCATCTGCTCCAGGGTGAGCCTCGAAAAGGCCGACGCGGCAAGCGGCGTCAGCATCGAGGCCAGCGCCAGCGCCCACGTCAAATGCGCGCGCTGCTGGCACTGGCGCGAGGACGTCGGCCAGGATGCCGAACACCCGGAACTCTGCGGACGCTGCGCGTCCAACCTGTTCGGCGCCGGCGAGGCGCGCGAGATTGCCTAAGCTCGCGCGCTGGCTGGCGCTGGCGGCCCTGGTGCTGGCACTCGACCAGGCCAGCAAGGCCTGGGTGCTGGCGAACTTTCGCCTCATGGAAAGCCAGGTCGTGAGTTCCTTCTTCAACCTCGTGCTGGTCTACAACTCGGGGGCGGCCTTCAGCTTCCTGGCCGGGGCCGGCGGCTGGCAGAAGTGGTTCTTCGTCGTGCTCGCGCTGGCGATTTCGGCCTGGCTGGTGAGCCTGCTGCGCCATCACGCAGCGGAGCGCCTGCTGCCGACCGCGCTGGCGCTGATCCTCGGCGGCGCCGTGGGCAATGTGGTGGACCGGCTGCGCTTCGACGCCGTGGTCGACTTCCTCGATTTTCACCTGGCGGGCTATCATTGGCCTGCCTTCAATGTGGCCGACTCGGCCATCACCGTCGGCGTGGCGCTGATGCTCTGGCATCAGTTCCGCTATGGCAAGGAAACCGAAAAGAGCCCCGAATGACCGAGACCGTACGCGCCGGCAACCTGATCACGCTGCATTACCGTGTCGCCACCGGCGACGACACCGAACTGGTGAGCACCTTCGATTCGACGCCGGCGACACTGCAGCTGGGCAGCGGCGAACTCGCGCCGCCGCTGGAGCACTGCCTGATCGGCATCCCGGTCGGCGAGCGCCACGTGTTCCTGCTCGAACCCGACCAGGCCTTCGGTCCGCACAACCCGCAACTGACTCAGCGCATGGCGCGCTCCGCCCTGCCGCCCAACGCCATCCCGGAGCTGCACGGCCTGATCGAGTTCGCCGCGCCCGGCGGCGACAAATTCACCGGCATCGTGCGCGAGCTCGACGACGAGGCGGTGCTGGTGGATTTCAACCATCCGCTGGCCGGCAAGCCGGTGCGCTTCGAAGTCGAAATCATCGGAATACTGTGATGCAAATCCTGCTCGCCAACCCAAGAGGTTTCTGCGCCGGCGTCGAACGGGCGATCGCCATCGTCGAACGGGCGCTGGAAAAGTTCGGCGCACCGATCTACGTGCGCCACGAGGTGGTGCATAACCGCTATGTGGTGGATGGCCTCAAGGCCAAGGGCGCCATATTCGTCGAGGAACTGGATGAGGTGCCCGACGGCGCCACGGTGGTGTTCAGCGCCCACGGCGTGCCGCAGGCGGTGCGCCGCGAGGCGGAGGCGCGTGGCCTCAAGGTCTTCGACGCCACCTGCCCGCTGGTGACCAAGGTGCATCTCGAAGTGTCGCGCCTGCACAAGCAGGGCTACGAGATCGTCATGATCGGGCACAAGGGCCACCCCGAAGTCGAGGGCACCATGGGCCAGGCCACCGGGCAGATGTATCTGGTGGAAAACGTCGACGACGTGGCGCAGTTGAAAGTTGGCGCTGGCGCCCCGGCGCCGCTGGCCTATGTGACGCAGACCACCCTCTCGGTGGACGATGCGCGCGTCATCGTGCACGCACTGATGGAGCGCTTTCCGCACATCGTCGGGCCGCGCAAGGACGACATCTGCTACGCCACGCAGAACCGCCAGGATGCGGTCAAGGCGATGGCCGGCAAGGTCGACCTGGTGATCGTGGTCGGCTCGAAGAACAGCTCCAACTCCAACCGCCTGCGCGAAGTCGCCGCGATCGGCGGCATCCCGGCCTATCTGGTCGACGGAGCGGATCAGATCGATCCTCAATGGCTGGCCGGCGACGCGCGAGTCGGCGTCACGGCCGGCGCTTCGGCGCCCGAAGTGCTGGTCAACGGCGTGGTGCAGCGCCTGCAGGCGCTCGGTGCCGGCAGCATCGAGACCCTGGTCGGGGCCGAGGAAAACGTGAACTTTCCACTGCCGAAGGAACTCCTCGCCGAATAGCCGGCGACGCCGACCCTCGCGGACGGGCGGTGACTCAGTAGCGTTCGCGCAGGTAGATGTAGGGCGCTTTCGGCGAGCCGAAGCGGAGCCGGGCGGTGGGGTTCTGGTCCCAGGCGCCGGCGCTGGTCCAGCTACCTTCGAGCCAGGGCGTCGCGGTGAGATCCAGCGTCAGGTCGACGCTGCCGACGGCCGAGGTGCAGGCCGCGCCGGGTCCGCCGATGCAGGGTTTGCTCAGGATGATCGTGCCGCTGCCGGAATTCGCGGTGACCGGATTGGCGGCGGCCGTCCAGTTTCCGGTGGTGCCGGCAGCGGTGTTGGGATTGGTCCCGGTGATGCGGAAATTGGTGGCAGCGAGCGGATTGGTGACCGCAGCCGGCGCCTGGTAATTCGCCAGGCTGCCGTCGGCCGCAGTGAAGCTGGTGCAACTGTCGTCGGTATTGGTGCGCCACTGGGTGCATGCGGCGCCGACCACGCTGGCGCAGTACATGGTGCGCGCCGTGACCCGCAGCGGCAGCAGTTCCGAGCCATAGGCGTTGTCCAGGCGCAGGATGCCGAAGCGCTGCAGCGAGGTGCCGAGCGAAGCGGCGCTCGACAGCGTCACGCCGTC
>JACPUD010000045.1 GCA_016192435.1 Rhodocyclales bacterium
AGCCCCAGGCCTGGCGGCCGAGCCAGGCCGCCGCAAGCACCGCAGGAATCACCAGCAGCAGCCAGCCGAGCAGGCCGCGCAGGCGATTGAACCAGGCATGGCCCGGCGCGCCGCGGCGTAAGGCCCGCTCGACCAGATCGGCGCAGCGGCCGAAGCCGACCAGCGGATGCCAGCGCCGCGGCTCGCCCAGCAGGCGGTCGAGCACGACGCCCGCCAGGGCGGCAGCGAAGAGGGGCAAGAGCGGCAGCAGCGGGGCCGACAGCGATGGCATGGGATAATTCGTCGATGAAAGACCCTGCATTTTAGCGATGAGCGGACCCCGATCCCGACCGGCCCGCGCCCTCATGGTGCAGGGCTGCACCTCCGACGCCGGCAAGACCACCCTGGTCGCCGCCCTGTGCCGCATTCTCAGGCGGCGCGGCGTCAAGGTGGCGCCCTTCAAGCCGCAGAACATGGCGCTGAATTCGGCCGTCACCGCCGATGGCGGCGAGATCGGCCGCGCCCAGGCGCTGCAGGCCATGGCGGCAGGCCTCGCGCCGCGCATCGACTTCAATCCGGTGCTGCTGAAGCCCAGTACGGACCAGCGCGCCCAGGTGATCATCCACGGCAAGGCGGTGGATACCCTGAACGCGCGCGACTATCACGACTACAAGCGCGTCGCGATGAATGCGGTGATGGAGAGCTGGCAGCGGCTCAGTGCGGAATTCGACTGCGTGCTGGTCGAAGGCGCCGGCAGCCCGGCCGAGATCAATCTGCGCGACCGCGACATCGCCAACATGGGCTTCGCCGAGGCCGCCGACATCCCCGTGATCCTGATCGCCGACATCGACCGCGGCGGCGTCTTCGCCCATCTGACCGGCACCCTCGACCTGCTCTCGGCAAGCGAACAGGCGCGCATCCAGGGCTTCGTCATCAACCGTTTTCGCGGCGACATCGGCTTGCTGCAAAACGGCCTGGAATGGCTGGAACAGCGCACCGGCAAGCCGGTGCTCGGCGTGCTGCCGTATTTGCACGGCCTCATGCTCGACGCCGAGGACGCCGTCGCCACCGAAGTCATCGCCAAGACCGCGACCCGGCTCAAGGTCGTGGCCGTGGTCTATCCGCGCTGCTCCAACCACAACGACCTCGATCCGCTGCGTCTGCATCCCGAAGTCGATTTCGACTGGGTCGGGCCGGGGCAGACGATTCCGCCCTGCGACCTGATCGTGCTGCCCGGCTCCAAGGCGGTGCAGGCCGATCTGCAGTGGCTGCGCGAGCAGGGATATGCGACGGAAATTCAACGTCATCTGCGCTATGGCGGCAAGCTGCTCGGCATCTGCGGCGGCTTCCAGATGCTGGGCCGCCAGTTGCACGATCCGCTCGGACTCGAAGGCCCGCCGGGCAGCCAGGCCGGGCTCGGCCTGCTCGATTGCGAAACCTCGCTGGAGCCGGAGAAGCAGTTGCGCAACGTCAGCGGCAATCTGCAGTTGCCCGGCGCGCCGGCCTTCACCGGTTATGAAATCCACATGGGCACGACGCACGGCGAATCCCTGCAACGCGCCGCGCTGACCTTCGTCGACGGCCGCACGGACGGCGCGCAGTCGGCCGACGGCCGCATCCTCGCCAGCTATTGCCACGGCCTGCTCGATCACCCGCAGGCACTCAGCGGCGTGCTGGCCTGGGCCGGCATGAGCGCGCCCCTGACGGCCGACTTCGCGCAGCGCCGCGAAGCCGACCTCGAACGCCTGGCCGACGCCACCGCAGCGGCGCTGGACTGGACGCTGCTCGACGGCCTGCTGGTCGGCGCGCCCGCACCGCGGCAGGGATGAAGCGCCGTGCCGGCAAAGCAGACCCATATCCGCCCCGCTGACGTCCGCGGCCTGAGCCGGCTCGCGATCGACGCCACGCTGGGCCTGACGCGCCTGGTCGAGACCATGCACCACAACATCGCGCGCCTGCTGGGACCGCTGGGCCAATACACGCAGGAACCGACGCGCGGCATCACCGGCCTGGTCTATCGCACGATTCAGGGCGGCACGCGGCTGGTCGGTGGCGGCATCGACGCGCTGCTGGGGCAACTGATCGCGCTGCTCGGGCCGCAGCAAACGGCGTCCTCCGCCACGCGCGAGGCGCTGCTGGCCGCGGTGAACGGCGTGCTCGGCGACCATCTCGCTGCCAGCGCCAATCCGCTGGCGATTCCCATGCAGTTGCGGGTCGAGGGCCAGCCGCTGGTGCTCGACCCGCAGGCCCTGGCGGCCAGCCTGCCGCAGGCCGGCGGCAGGATACTGCTGCTGGTGCATGGACTGTGCATGAACGATCTGCAATGGCGGCGCCATGGCCACGACCACGGCGCGGCGCTGGCCGCGGCGGCCGGCTACACGCCGCTCTATCTGCACTACAACAGCGGCGAGCACGTGTCGCGCAACGGCCGCGCGCTGGCAGATCTGCTGGAAACCCTGCTGCAGGCCTGGCCGGTGCCGATCGAAGGCCTGACGATCGTCGGCCACAGCATGGGCGGGCTGGTCGCACGCAGCGCCTGCCACTATGGCGGGCTCGCCGCCCAGGCCTGGCCGCGGCAGTTGCGGCAACTGGTCTTCCTCGGCACGCCGCACCACGGCGCACCGCTGGAGCGCGGCGGCAACTGGGTCAATGTGGTGCTCGAACTCAGCCCCTACACCGCCGCGCTGGCGCGCCTGGCGAAGCTGCGCAGCGCCGGCATCACCGACCTGGCCCACGGCAGCATCCTCGACCAGGACTGGCAGCAGGGCGACCGCTTTGCGCACAAGCGCCGGCGCCAATGCGTGCCGCTGCCGCAGGGCGTACGCTGCCATGCCATCGCCGCCACCACCGCGGCGGCGGGCGCCAATGCCGGCAAAAGGCTGCCGGGCGACGGGCTGGTGCCGCTGCAGAGCGCGCTCGGCCAGCATGCGCAGCGCGGCCAGGACCTGGGCATACCCGCGGCGCAGCGCGTGGTGCTGCATGGCCTGCATCACCTCGACCTGCTCGACAGTCCCGCGGTCTGCGCCCAGCTGCTGCGCTGGCTTTGCTGAACTTCGACGCGCCGCCCGGCGGCGCCGGCGTCGATTCCCATTGTGATTACAATGCGGGAAACCCTGGGAGGAAGCGCAATGGAAAAGATCTGGCTCAAGCATTACCCGGCAGGCGTACCCGCCGAGATCGACGTCGATGAATTCCAGTCCATCGGCGAGCTGTTCGACAGGAGCGTCAAGCAGTACGGTCCGCGCCGCGCCTACATCAACATGGACAAGGCGATCACCTACGCGGAACTGGATCGCCTCTCCACCGCCTTCGGCGCCTATTGCCAGTCGGTGCTGAAGCTGCCCAAGGGCGCCCGCATCGCGCTGATGATGCCCAACCTGCTGCAGTACCCGGTCTGCCTCTACGGCGCGCTGCGCGCCGGCTACACGGTGGTGAACTGCAACCCGCTGTACACCGAGCGCGAACTGGAGCACCAGCTCAAGGATTCCGGCGCCGAGGCGATCGTCATCGTCGAGAACTTCGCCCACGTGCTGGCCAAGATCGTCGCCCGCACCCCGGTCAAGCATGTGCTGGTGACGCAGTTGGGCGACATGCTGAACTTCCCGAAGCGCCTGATCGTCAACCTGGTGGTGAAGCACGTCAAGAAAATGGTGCCGGCCTGGAGCATCGCCGACGCGATCGACTTGCGGGCTGCGCTGAGCCAGGGCGGCCACCTGCCGCTGCGGCCGGTCGAGGTCGGCCACGACGACATCGCCTTCCTGCAATACACCGGCGGCACCACCGGCGTGTCGAAAGGCGCGATGCTGACCCATCGCAACATCATCGCCAACCTGCAGCAGGCCCACGCCTGGATCAAGCCCTTCCTGCGTCCCGACGAGATCATCATCACCGCGCTGCCGCTGTATCACATCTTCGCCCTGACGGCGAACTGCCTGACCTTCTTCAAGATCGGCGCGACCAACGTGCTGATCACCAACCCGCGCGACATTCCGGGCTTCATCAAGGAGATCGGCAAGTACCCATTCACCACCATCACCGGGGTGAACACGCTGTTCAATGCCATGATCAACAACCCGGACTTCGCCAAGATCGACCTCTCCCGGCTGCACCTGACCCTGGGCGGCGGCATGGCGGTACAGCGCGCGGTGGCCGAGCGCTGGAAGCAGATCACCGGCACCGCGCTGATCGAGGCCTACGGGCTGACCGAAACCTCGCCGGCGGCGACCATGAATCCGGTCGACATCATCGAATACAACGGCACCATCGGCCTGCCGATCTCCTCGACCGAAGTCGCGATCCGCGACGATGCCGGCAACGACCTGCCGCTGGGCGAATCCGGCGAGCTGTGCGTGCGCGGCCCGCAGGTGATGACGGGCTACTGGAACCGCCCCGAGGAAACCGCCAAGGTGATCATGCCGGATGGCTTCCTGCGCACCGGCGACATCGCGGTGATGGACAGCAGCGGCTACGTCAAGATCGTCGACCGCAAGAAGGACATGATCCTGGTCTCCGGCTTCAACGTCTATCCCAACGAGATCGAGGACGTGCTGGCCATGCATCCCGGCGTGCTCGAATCGGCCGCGGTCGGCGTGGCCGATCCGAAGACCGGCGAGGCGGTCAAGATCTACGTGGTGAAAAAGGATCCCGAACTGACCGAGGCCGCGCTGCTCGACCACTGCCGCATCAACCTGACCGCCTACAAGGTGCCGCGCCAGATCGCCTTCCGCAACGAACTGCCGAAGACCAACGTCGGCAAGATCCTGCGCCGCGAACTGCGCGACGAAAAACTCTGAGGCGAGGAAGGCGACGATGAGCGAAATCAGGGTCACGCGCGCACACGGCACCACGCTGAAGAAGGCGCGCAAGGGCGCCGAGCACATCGCCGAGGAACTCGGCGAGGAATTCGGCCTCGACCACGAATGGGAGGGCAACACCCTGCGCTTTCAGCGCATGGGCGTCACCGGCCACATCGAGGTGGGCAAGAAGGAAGTCGAAATCTACGTCAAGCTCGGTTTCCTGCTGATGGCCCTGGGGCCGCGCATCGAACGCGAAATCGAGCGTTTCTGCGACGAGAACTTCGGTCCTGCGGCATAGCGTCTGCGCCCGCCGCGCCCGCGGCGGACAAGAGTTGGCGCTGGCGCTACGGCGCGCCAGCCGCGTCAGGCCAGCTTGAAGAAGGCGATGGCGGCCTGCAGGTCGGTGGCCTGCGCATGCATCTCTTCCGAGGTCGCCGAAAGCTGCTCCGAGGCGCTGGCATTGTGCTGCGCCGCCTGGCTGACCTGGCCGACCGCCTGGCCGATCTGCAGCGAACCCCGGGACTGCTGCTCGGAGGCCGCCGAAATCTCGACCACCAGCCTTGCGGTCTTCTCGATGCTCGGCACGATCTCGTCGAGCAGGCTGCCGGCCCGTTCGGCGAGCGCGACGCTGCCCGAGGCCAGAGCCCCGATTTCGCCCGCCGCGACCTGGCTGCGCTCGGCCAGCTTGCGGACTTCCGCGGCCACCACGGCGAAGCCACGCCCGTGCTGGCCGGCACGCGCCGCCTCGATCGCGGCATTGAGCGCCAGCAGGTTGGTCTGATAGGCGATCTCGTCCACGATGCCTATGGTCGCGGCGATTCGCTTCATCGCCGCGACCGTGTCGGTCACGGCCTGGCCGCCCTCGCCGGCCTGTGCCGCCACCTGCGTCGCGATGCCCTTGGTGAGCTCGGCATTGTCCTGATTGCGGACGATGGATTGCTCCATTTCGCCGACCGACGCGGAGGTCTGCTCAACGCTCGCCACCTGCTCGCTGGTCGATTGCGACAAGGACTGGGCGGTGGCAGAAACCTGGCGCGAGGCACTGACGACACCCTCGGCGCCGGCCTGGACGCGCCTGACGGTGGCCGCCAGTTGCGCCGTCATCGCGGCCACGTCGTTCAGCAGCACGCCGATTTCGTCTTTCGCGCCGCGCTTGATCTCGATCGTCAGGTCGCCCCTGGCGAGCGCCTCCACGGCCGCCATGGCGCTGCGTAGCGGCACGGTGATCTGGCGTCCGACATAGGCGGCGAAGCCGAGCAGCAGCACCGTGCCGAACAGCGCGATGAGACCCTGCTTCAGCAATATCGCCTGAAAAGCCGCGTCGACGTCATCGACGTAGATGCCGGAACCGATGATCCATCCCCAGGGCTCGAAACCCTGGACATAGGAAACTTTCTTCACCGGCTCGCTGCTGCCGGGCTTGGGCCACCGGTAGTCCAGAAAACCCTCGCCGCGGGCGCGCACCAGCGCCGTAAATTCGGCGAAGATGCGCGTGCCGTCGGGATCCTTGAGCTCCGACAGATCCCGGCCTTCGAGGTCCGGCTTGATCGGATGCATCAGCGACCGGTTGCTCATGTCGTTGATGAAAAAATACTCGTCGCCGCCGTAGCGCAGCGCGCGCACCGCCGCGATCGCCGCCTGCTGCGCCTCCTCGCGCGGCAACTCGGCCCGTGCCTCCAGCGCCTGGAAGCGCGCGATGAAACCGCGCGCCACCTCGACCACATGCCGGGTCTTCAGCTTGCGGTCCTCGATCATGGTGGCGCGCTGTTCGGCCAGACTGAAGGCGATGCTGATGATGAAACCCAGAACGGACAAGGCGACCAAGGCGGCGAGCTTCGATCTGAGTTTCCAGTTTTTCATGAGCGGGATCAGTCCAAATGGGCGGCATCGCTGCCGTCGCTGCAGGTGGAAAGGCGAACAGGCAACCGGCGATTTTACCCATACATTGCTGCAGAGCACCATTCTTTTTGCATTATCGCGATGCGATCCTGCACAGCAGCGGCGCCACCGCCCGAGCCGGCGGCGTCCGGGTCTAGAATCCGGCCAGACATCAGCCAGGAGCAGCGACAATGCAGAGCCATGACCTGTCGGCGTGGACCCACAAACACAGCTTCGACACGGGCAACCCGGGCGCCGAGCGCGGCACCCAGGCCGTGATGTGGATCACGCTGGCGATGATGGTGATCGAAATCGTCGCCGGTTACGCCTTCAACTCCATGGCCCTGCTGGCCGACGGCTGGCACATGAGCTCCCATGCGCTCGCCATCGGCCTGTCGGCCTTCGCCTATGCCGCGGCCCGACGCCATGCCGACGATCCGCGCTTCGCCTTCGGCACCTGGAAGATCGAAATTCTCGGCGGCTATACCAGCGCCATCCTGTTGCTCGGCGTCGCCGCCCTGATGCTGGTCGGCTCGGTCGAACGCATCATCACGCCGCAGGCCATCCATTACCGCGAAGCCCTGGCGATCGCCGTGGTCGGGCTGGTCGTCAATGTCGTCTGCGCCCTGATCCTGGGCCGTGCGCAGGACCATCACGAGCACGATCACGGGCACGCGCCGCACCACGCCGGCGGCCACGGCCACCAGCACCACGACCTCAATCTCCGGTCGGCCTACCTGCACGTGCTGGCCGATGCGGCGACCTCGCTGCTGGCCATCGCCGCGCTGATCGGCGGCCTCTACTACGGCTGGTCCTGGCTCGACCCTGTCATGGGCATCGTCGGCGCGGTGCTGGTCGCCTCATGGGCGCGCAAGCTGCTGCTGGAGACCGGCAAGGTCCTGCTCGACCGCGAAATGGACCATCCCGTGGTGGCCGAGATCCGCGAGGCGGTGGAAACCGGTGCCGAAAGCGGCGTGACGCGCATCGCCGACCTGCACGTCTGGCGCGTCGGCACGACCTCCTACGCCTGCGCCCTGAGCCTGGTCACCCACGACCCGAGCCTCACCGCGCAACGCGTGCGCCAGCAACTGGCCGTGCATGAGGAAGTGGTCCATGTCACGGTCGAGATCCACCAGTGCGACATGGAGCACGCGGCAGCGCCCTGAGCGAGGGCCGATGGGCATGACCCGCCGCTCATGACTCGTTGCGACGAAATCGATGGCGGCCTCATCACGCTGCCGCACGTTCAGCGTGCTTCGACCGACGCTAGGATCAGTCCTTGAGCGAATCGACCAGGTCGACGTAGCGCTGCATCGCGTCGTCGGTCGCCGTGCCCTTGACGGCGGCCCAGGCATCGTACTTGGCGCGGCCGACCATGTCGGTGAAGCCCGGCCGCTTGCCCTCGACGTCGCCTTCCGTGGCCTGCTTGTAAAGTGCATAGAGCTGCAACAGCACGTCGTTGGAGGGTCGCTCCGACAGCTTCTTGGAATCGGCCAGGGCCACTTCGAATTGCTTCTTGAGTTCGCTCATGTCGTCCTTCGTCGCAATAAACTGGTCGCCGGGATTTGGCTTGAACTATTATATGTCCCCGCGCAGAGCGGGGGCGGCATCCCTACCATATGCCGACATCTTGGAGGTACAGGGCAATGCTCCACCGCGAAAGAATGTCCCCCGTCGATACGGCCTGGCTTCGCATGGACCGAGCCACCAACCTGATGATGATCGTCGGCGTCATCGTCTTCGATTGCCGCACCGACTTCAAACGTTTGCGCAACACCGTCGAGAGCCGCCTGGTCGAGCGCTATCGGCGCTTTCGCCAATGCGCGGTGGCGGAAGTCGCCGGCGCCTGGTGGCAGGACGATCCCGCTTTCGACCTCGACTTCCACCTGCGGCGGCGCAGCCTGCCGGCCCAGGCCGGCAAGCGGGAGCTGCAGGCGCTGGCCAGCGAACTGGCGGTGCAGCCGCTCGATCCGGGCAAGCCGCTGTGGTGCTTTGACCTGATCGAGGAGTACGGCGGTGGTTCGGCGATGGTGGTACGCATTCATCATTGCATTGCCGACGGCATCGCCCTGGTCGGGGTGATCCTCTCCTTGACGGACACTTCGCCGCAGGCCGCGCCGCAGAAACGCAGCGCCGCGAAAGTGCGCGCCGCCGCCGAGGAACCGGCGGGCGGGATGCTGGAATTCCTCGCCGACACGCTCGGCTCGGCCGTCAGCATGGGCAGCGAACTGGGCAGCAAGGCGCTGCAACTGGCATCGGACCCGGACCGGCTCTCCGTCTATGGCCGCCACGGCATCGGACTGCTGACCGAACTGGCCAAGCTGCTGGCGATGCCGGCCGATTCGCCGACCAGTCTCAAGGGCAAGACCGGCATGGCGAAACGCGTGGCCTGGTCGGAGCTGATCCCGCTGCCCGAAGTCAAGGCGCTGGGCAAGGCGCTCGGCTGCTCGGTCAATGACATCCTGCTATCGGCGGTCGCCGGCGCGCTGCGCGCCTACTTCGTGCAAAAGGGCGAATCGGTGCGCGATGTCGAAGTGCGCGCCATGATTCCGGTCAATCTGCGTTCGGCGCGACACGAAGGCACGCTGGGCAACCGCTTCGGCCTCGGCACGCTGTCGCTGCCGGTGCATGAGGCCAATCCCTTCGCGCGCCTGTTCCTGGTGCGGCAGCGCATGAACGAACTCAAGGGCTCCTACCAGCCGCCGCTGACGCTGGCCCTGCTCGGCGCGGTCGGCATTGCGCCGAAGCTGGTGCAGCAGCAGTTTCTCGACATCCTGGCGGCCAAGGCCAGCACCGTGATGACCAATGTCCCCGGCCCCAGGCAGCCGCTCTACCTGGCCGGTTCGCGCCTTGACGAGCTGATGTTCTGGGTGCCGCAGTCGGGCGACATCGGCATCGGCGTCTCGATCCTGAGCTACAACGACAACGTCCAGTTCGGCCTGATCACCGACCGCAATTTCGTGCCGGATCCGGAAACCATCGCGCCGCTGTTCGCCGCCGAGTTCGAGAAAATGCTGCTGGCGTTGCTGATGCTGGACTGGGAACAGCCCTTCGATCCGACCCGGGCCGAACAGATGCTGTTCGGCAAGCAGCTCGTGCCGCCGCGCGGTGCCGCAGGCGCGAAGCTCAAGGCCCCGACGCGGCCGCGCAAGACCGCGCCAGCCAAACCCGCGGCCAAGCCGGCAGCCGCGGTTCGTCCCGGAAAAGTTGCGCCAGCCAGCGCGGCGGCTCCGGCGGCGGCAGCCGCGACCAGGGTGCCGAAGCGTTTCCGCAACCTCGCCTAGCCTGCCTCAGTCTTCCAGTTCCGACTTGGCCAGTTCGACGTCGAGCCTTTCCATGGCATCGACCGGGGTCGCCGCCGCGGCCTTTTCGTAGAGCTTGACGGCTTCGTCCATGCGGGCCTGGCCGAACAGCATGACCAGCGCATTGGCGTATTCGATGCAGGCGATGGCGGAATCGGGTGCAAGCTTCAACGCCGTCTCGAAGTGCTTGACCGCCACGTCCTTGCTCGCGCCGTAGGTCAGCTTGCCGATCATGGCGCCGACCTTGTCCACCACCTCGGCATGGTAGGCGCCCAGCGCGCTGTGCGCGTCGGCATGCTTGGGATCGAGCTTGATGGCGGTTTCCAGCGCGGTCTTGATCTTGCCGCCGAGGCCCTGCGCCAGCGCCTTGACCACCGAGATGCCCTGGCTGTAGCGGCCCAGCGCATAGGCCTGGATGTAATAGGCATTGGCGTTCTTCGGCTGCGCCTGCTGCAGTTCCTCGCAGCGCCCGGATATCTCCTGGAACAGCGTCAGCTTGCGCTTGTCGTCCGTCTCCAGGTAGTTGGCATAAATCATCGCCGCCTTGTTGGCCGCGTTGTAGCCGTCGAGGCCGGCCGCCAGTCCCGCCTCCAGGGCCTGGTGGAACTCGCCCTGATGATGCAGGCGCCAGGCCTCCTGCACGGCGGCGTCGGCCGGGAAGGCTTCGCGGTCGCCGCGATGCAGGCGTTCCCAGTTTTTCTTCAGTGCTGCGCCGGCGAATACATATGCCTTGTCCGCATAGGGAAATTTCTTCCAGGCCGCTTTTGCCATGATGGGTCTCCTCCGCTCAGTCAGTCAGGTAGTTTTTCGACAGCGCGACGAACAGCTCGCGCGAATGCCCCGCCAGATAGGGCGCAGCGAGCGCCATGACCTGGAAGGCGCCGCGCGCCAGGCTCTTGTCGTCGATCTTTTTCCGCGGGTCGCTGACGAACTCGAACGACAGCCAGTAAGTCGCGACCACGGTCATGTTGATGGCCAGCGCCTGGATTTCCGCCGGGCTGGCCCGCATGTCGCCGGTGGACACCAGACCGCGGCAGATCACCGCGGCGGTGTGCACTTTATGCGCGACGATGCGCTTGAAGTGGGTTTCGAGCACCCGGTTGCGCGACAGCAGCTCGTTGATGTCGCGATAGAGAAAGCGGTAGCGCCAGATGCCCTCGAATACCAGGTGCAGGAACAGCCAGATGTCCTCCACGTTCGGCGCTCGCCGCGCCGGCGCCGCCAGGGTTTCCTCGATGCCGCGCTCGAAATCGGCGAACAGGGACTCGATGATCTCGTCCTTGTTGTGGAAGTGGTAATAGAGGTTGCCCGGGCTGATGCCCATTTCGTCGGAAATCAACTGGGTCGTGACGTTCGGCTCGCCGAACTCGTTGAACAGCGTCAGCGCGGTTTCCAGGATGCGCTCGCGCGTGCGGCGCTTGGGCTTCTTTTCGCTCATCGATCACCAGTCCCGAACAGTCCGGCGAGGATAGCAGAAACCGGCGGCCGGCCCGGCGTCGGGCGGCACGGCGCCCGACGCCGCCATGCCGTTCAGGAAGCCGACTTGGCTGCAGGCTTCCTCGGTACAGCCTTCTTCGCTGCCACTGCCGGCCTGGCGGCTGGCTTGGCAACCGCGGCCTTGCCGAGTTTGTCCACCGCGGCCTGCAACTCGGCGACGCGCTTGGTCAGCGCCGCGACATCGTCCCTGGTCGGCACGCCCAGGCTGTGCAGCGACCGGGCGACGCGATTCTCGAATACCTGTTCCAGCTTGTCCCAGGTGCCGGTCGCCTTGGAGGCCATTTCCGTGACCTTCTCTTCGGCCACCTTGCGGGTGGTCTTCTGGATCGTCTCGCCCTCGCGCACCAGCGCATCGAATACCTTGTTGCCTTCCTCCTGCGCCTTGGCAAACGCGCCGAGTCCGGCCAGCCAGATCTGCTGCGCGGATTCGCGAATGGTGGCGGAAAGCTGACTGTCCTTGCCGACGGTTCTGAGTTTCTTGACCACGAGTTTCTTGACCATGGAGATCTCCTGAAATGACTGGTTCACGGGCCCGGCGTCGAGACCGCGGCAGACGCCCTGTCTGCCTTGACGCGCAGTCTAGCGAGTCCGATTAGAGAGGTCACACTAATGACCCGGGCCGAACCCGCGGGCGCTCCGGCTTCTGTATCATTCCGCGGACGAGTATTCCATCGGGCCACAGTTCAAACAATAACGAGGAGGCAGCAATGATCTATTTCGTTACCGGGGCAACCGGGTTCATCGGCAAGCGACTGGTTGCCAAACTGCTGGAAAAGCCGGCAGCCACCGTCTACTTCCTGACTCGCGACAAGAGCCCCGAACGCCTGGATGCGCTGTACGGCTTCTGGCAGACCGACAAGAGCCGCGCCATCCCCGTCGTCGGCGACCTGCGCCAGCCCGGCCTCGGCGTCGGCAAGGCCGACCTCAAGAAGCTCAAGGACAAGGTCGACCACTACTACCACCTCGCCGCCGTGTATGACCTCAAGGCCAGCGCCGCCGAGCAGATGGCGGCCAATGTCGATGGCACACGCCATGCTGTCGAACTGGCGCAGCAGATCGACGCCGGCTGCTTCCACCATGTCAGTTCGATTGCCGCCGCGGGTCTGTTCGAGGGCATCTTCCGCGAAGACATGTTCGAGGAAGCGGAGAACCTCGACCATCCCTACTTCGGCACCAAGCACGAGTCCGAACGCATCGTGCGTGCCGAATGCAAAACCCCCTGGCGCGTCTATCGACCCGGCGTGGTGGTCGGCGATTCGCGCACCGGCGAAGCGGAGAAGATCGACGGTCCCTACTACTTCTTCAAGCTGATCCAGAAGATGCGCGGCATGCTGCCGCCCTGGATGCCCAGCATCGGCCTCGAAGGCGGCCGCATCAACATCGTCCCGGTGGATTTCGTGGTCGACGCCCTGGCCTACCTCTCGCACCAGAAGAACCTCGACGGCCGCTGCTTCCACCTCACCGATCCGCACCCGATGCGCGTCGGCGACGTGCTCAACATCTTCGCCCGCGCCGGCCATGCGCCGGAGATGGGCATGCGCATCAACGCCGCGCTGCTCGGCTTCATCCCGCGCAGCGTGCGCAAGAGCCTGATGGCGCTGACCCCGGTGCGCCGCATCCGCAACGCCGTGATGAAGGATCTCGGCCTGCCCGAAGACGTCATGCAGTTCATCAATTACCCGACCCGCTTCGACTGCAAGGAAACCCAGAAAGCCTTGGCCGGCAGCGGCATCTCGGTGCCGCCGCTCGACAGCTACGCCTGGAAGCTGTGGGACTACTGGGAACGCCGCATGGACCCCGACCTGTTCATCGACCGCAGCCTGAAGGGCCGCGTCGGCGGCAAGGTGGTGCTGATCACCGGCGGTTCCAGCGGCATCGGCAAGGCGGCGGCATTCAAGATCGCGGCGGCCGGTGCGATCACCCTGATCGTCGCGCGCGACAAGGAAAAACTGGACGAAACCGTGGCCGAAGCCAAGGCGCAGGGACTCACGCTGATTCCTTACTCCGCCGACGTCGCCGACGAGACGCAATGCGCCGAGGTGGTGCGTCGCGTCATCGAGCAACACGGCGGCGTCGACATCCTGGTGAACAACGCCGGCCGCTCGATCCGCCGCGGCATCGAGAACTCCTTCGACCGCATGCACGATTTCGACCGCACCATGCAGGTCAATTATTTCGGCTCGCTGCGCCTGACCATGGGCCTGCTGCCGAAGATGATCGAGAAGCATGCCGGCCACATCATCAACATTTCCTCGATCGGCGTGCTGACCAATGCCCCGCGCTTCTCCGCCTACGTCGCCTCGAAGGCCGCGCTGGACGCCTGGACGCGCTGCGCGGCCTCCGAATTCGTCGATCGCGGCATCGAGTTCACCACCATCAACATGCCGCTGGTGAAGACGCCGATGATCGCCCCGACCAAGCTCTACGACCACGTCCCGACCCTGACCCCGGACGATGCCGGTGACATGATCGTGGACGCCGTCGTGAACCGGCCGGTGCGCATCGCGACGCGGCTCGGCATCTTCGGCCAGGTATTGCATGCGGCGGCGCCGCGCGTGGCGCAGATCATCATGAACACCACCTACCGGATGTTCCCCGACTCGTCGGCGGCTAAGGGCAAGGGCGACGCACCGGCCATGCCCTCGGCCGACCAGATCGCGTTCACCCAGTTGATGCGCGGCATCCACTTCTGAGAAAGCGCTGGCGCTACGGCGCCTCCAGTACCTTCAGCAATTCGTCGCACAGCCGCGGCGAAACGGCCATGCCGACATGGCCGACGCCGCCGATGGCGATGTTGGTGGCGCCCTCCAGCCGCGTGGCGGCTTGCTGTGGGTAGACGTAGTTGTCGTGGCAGCTGTAGATCGACACCGCGCCTTGCGGAAGAACATCCCGCGCCGCGAGCTCGCTCAGCCAGGAACTGCCGAGGCACATCTGGCGCGCGTTGGGGCCCAGGCCCAGACGCGCCAGGCGCGTGCCCTGATGCGGCGTACCGAGCGTGATCATGCGCGCCACCTTGGCCTTGCCGTGACGCCGCAGGTAAGCGCGGATGGCCAGGCCGCCCATGCTGTGGCCGACCAGGATCAGTTGCGGCGCGTCGGTGGCGGCCAGCACCTCGTCGATGCGCCGCGCGATGCCGTCTGCGTAGCCGTCGATATCTGAAAACACCGGCTCCAGGTTGTGCGTGGCCACGGTCCAGCCGGCGGCTTCAAGCTTGCGCCGCAGCCAGAACCAGAAGCCGCGATTGCACTGGTAGCCGTGGATCAGCAGCAGAGGCGTGCGCCGCGTCGCGCAATGCGCCAGGCGGTCCGGCCCGAGCCAGAATTTCTCGAAAGGCTGCACCACGGTAAACAGCAGAATCAATGCGGCATAGTCCTCCAGCACCATGCGCAGCGCCTGCAGCGGGCCGAGGCGCAGACTCCCGGGCACGCTGCGTCCCGCTCCCAGCATCAGGCCGAAGCTCAGCAGCACGAAGTACAGGCGCATGGCGAGAGCGCCTGCCAGCCCCATTCCGACCGCCTGCAGCGGCGTCCATCCGCCGCGCGATGCCAGCCAGCTGCCCAGCAGAGTGTAGAACAGCAGTTCGCCGCACAGCAGCCAGCGCAATTGGCGTGCCGCCATCGCCAACTCTCAGGCCAGGGGCGCCGCGGCGCGGCCGGTCAGCGCCCTGGCCAGCGCCGAGATGTTGCGTGCGACGATGCCATACACCGACTGCTGCGGATTGGCGCCGATGCTGGTGGGGAACAGCGAACCGTCGGCCACCGTCAGATTGCCCAGTTGGTGGTGGCGCCCGCGCGGATCGACCACCGACCTGGCGGAATCCGGACCCATGGCGCAGCCGCCCATGACATGGGCGCTGACCACGCGCATCGAGAGCAGTTGCATCGGCAACTGCGCGATGCCCTGCTTCGCCGCCGCCCAACTGTCCCAGCCGGCGCACTCCTCGTGCACCGCATAGACCTTCTTCGCGCCCGCCGCGAACTGGATCTCGGCCATGGAGAGCAGGGCGCGCCGCGCGCCGTCCCAGATCACGTCGTCGAGCGGGTAGTCGAGCAGCGGCGTGCCGTCGTCGCGCAGGCGCACCTGGCCGCCGCCGCTGGCGGCATTGAAGCCGTCGCGCAGCAGCGCGAGCAAGACATGGGCGTTATTGAACTGCTGCATCAGGGCGGCATGGCCGGCGCCGAAGCCCTGCAGCGTGGTGGCGAACAGCACCGGATGCAGCGGCGGCGCTTCGAGCTTGTAGCCCAACGGTCCGGCTATCGGCAGATTGTCGAGGAAGTGATCGGAATACAGGCTTTGCGGCGCGCCGGCGTGACCGTCGACCGGGCTGTCCATCAGTGCCGAACTGATCACCGTCGGATGCAGGAAGGTGCGCCGGCCGAGCTGGCCCGAAGGGTCGGGCGCGGCGCTCCTGAGCAGCAGCGCCGGGCTGCCGATGGCGCCGCCGGCGAGCACGAAATGCTTTGCCCGCAGCAGTATGCGGCGCGCCTGCGGATGTATGCCGGCCGCATCCATGGCGCGGCATTCGAGGGCGGTGACCTTGTCCCCGTCAAACAGCAGGCGTTCGGCGCGCAGGCCGGAATAGATCTTCGCGCCGTGATCGAGCGCGGCCGGCAAGGTGGTCACCAGCATTGACTGCTTGGCGTTGGTCGGGCAGCCGGTGCCGCAGTAGCCGAGGTTCCAGCAGCCATTGACGTTGCGCCGTATCACTTGCGTGGCGATGCCGAGCTTGCTCGCACCCGTGCGCAGCAGTTCGTTGTTGGCATTCGGCGGCACATACCAGGCGCTGATCGACAGCCTCCGTTCGACCATCTCGAACCAGGGCAGCAAGGCTTCCTGCGTGTAATCGGCGAGGCCGAACTGGCGCTGCCAGAAGTCCAGCGTGGCCGGCGGCGTGCGAAAGCTGCTGGTCCAATTGACCGTGGTCGAACCGCCGACACAGCGCCCCTGCAAAATGTTGACGCCCTTGTCGGCCGTCTTGCGCGCCGCGGACTCCTGGTAAAGCTGCGGGTAGGCCTCGGCCTCGCGCATGTGGAAATCCGCGGTCGAGCGCAGCGGTCCCTCTTCGACCACGATCACGGAGAGGCCCGACCTGGCCAGGATCTCGGCGCTGATGCCGCCGCCGGCGCCGCTGCCGACGATCACCACGTCGGCCTCATCTTCGCGGTCGTCCTCCAGCCGTGCCGCGTCGACGACTTTCCAGCCCTTGGCCATGCCTTCCCGATACGGATCCTTGATCATGATTTCACCAGTGCGGGCGGACCGGGGTAGCCGATCGCCGTCCAGGATTGCGGATCGGCATACCAGGCGCCGAGCACCAGATCGTGCAGGGCCTGATAACCCGATTTCAGAAGGTCGAGGCGGCTGTGCTGCCAGCGCCTGAGGAAGCCTTCGATCTCGGCCGCGCCGGCCTGATCCCAGGCCGGCGTGAGGCCAGCGACCGCGATGCGGGTCGGCGCGAAGGCCAGCAGCGCGAAGAGTTCCGCGACTTCCTTTTGCGACGTCGCGCTCAGCGCGCCGACCGCCTGCGCCACGCCCCTGACGATGCGCTCCAGTGCCGCGGCGCGCTCGGCGCCGCTCGGAAAGGCGCCCTGCAAGATCACCGGTGCGATCGCTGGAATCACCGTGCGCAAGGAGGCGTCGAGCGGATTGCCGGCCACCAGCGCCTGCTTGCCGGCACGGTCCAGCGGCTTCTGGAAATACGCCGCGGCGGCCAGCAGCAGCGCACCGGCGATGCCGGTCTTGATGAACTGGCGTCGGCTGAACATCGCCATCAACGCAGCAGGAAGCTGGTGAGGCGCTCGAACAGCGCACCATAGGGCGGATTGAACAGCGACATGCCGTTGAGCCCCGACTGGTAGAACACCGCCTTCTGCTTGGAGAAGGTTTTGAAGCCTTCGCTGCCGTGGTAATGGCCCATGCCGCTGGGGCCGACGCCGCCGAAGGGCAGGTTTTCCTGCGCGATGTGCAGGATGGTGTCATTGACCGTGACGCCGCCGGCAATGGTCTCGCTGAGCACGCGGTCGCGGCGCCCGGCGTGGTTCTCGAAGCAGTACAGAGCCAGCGGGCGCGGATGCTGATTGACATAGGCGATCGCGGCATCGAGGTCGGCGTAGGGCAGGATCGGCAGTAGCGGGCCGAAGATCTCGTCCTGCATCACGCGCATGTTGTCGTCCACATTCAGCACGGCCAGCGGCGGCAGCTTGCGCCGGGTAGCATCGGCGGCGGCGGTCGACAGCGGCTCGACGCGGGCGCCGCGCGCCTGCGCATCCTCGACATAAGCCTGCAGGCGCTGGTAGTGGCGGTCGTTGATGATAGCGGTGTAATCCGGCGTGGCAGCGAGATTTGGATAGCACCTGGCCACCACCGCGCGCGCCGCCTCGACGAAGGCCTGTTCGCGCCCTGCCGGCACCAGCACATAGTCGGGCGCGATGCAGGTCTGGCCGGCGTTCAGCAGCTTGCCGACCATGATGCGCTCGGCGGCTTTCTGCAGGGGATAGTCGGGGCCGAGGATCACCGGCGACTTGCCGCCGAGTTCCAGCGTGACCGGCGTCAGATTCTCCGCCGCCATGCGCATGATGTCGTGGCCGACCTTGGTCGAGCCGGTGAACAGCAGGTGGTCGAAGGGCAGGCGGGCGAAATCCGCGCCGACCGCCGCATCGCCCAGGACCACCGCGACATCGTCGGCGGCGAAGTACTTCGCCGCCAGTTCGGCCAGCAGTTCGCCGCTGCGTGGGGTGAATTCGGACATCTTGACCATGACGCGGTTGCCGGCCGCCAGCGCCGCGGCCAAGGGCGACACGGCGAGCAACAGCGGGTAGTTCCAGGGCACGATGATGCCGACCACGCCCAGCGGCTGCGGGATGATCTGCGCCCGCCCCGGCCGGAACCAGATCGATGCCGCCTTGCGCTGCGGCTTCATCCAGGCGCCGAGATGGGAACGGTTGTGGCGTATCGATTCGAGGCTGGGGAAGAGTTCCAGCAGCCGGGTTTCGTGCGCGGAGCGATGACCGAAGTCGGCCGAAATCGCCGCGACGAAGCGCTCGGCGTTGTCGTGCACCAGCGCCAGCAACGCGTCGAGGCGCGCCTCGCGCGCACCGCGCTCGACGCTCGAACTGCGCCGGGTTGCGGCGTGCATGCGCCGGAACACGTGCCCGAATGCGGCCTGGGGGGTCTGTGCTGCGGACTCAACGGCGTTCATCACACTCTCCTCGATGGTCTTGGCATTGTCGGCGCAGTCTAATCGCCCGCCCCGGCCCGGTTTAGGCAGGGCACTCTAACGAAGCCTCTGTTGCGGGATGGATAATCCGTCCATGGATGAAAACCTCGACAAGGACGCGATCGGCCACGAACTGGCGAACTGCATCGCCCAGGCGCGCGAGTTGCGCGCGGCGCGGGCTGTCGATCGCCGGCCCGAGGATTATCCGCGACTCAAGGAGTATCAGGCGGCCCGTCTCGCCCACAGCTACGCCGACCTGCTGGTCAGCGCGCGCTACAGGCCGGCGGCCGAGTTTTTCCTCAGCGACCTCTACGGACCCAAGGATTTCCGCACTCGCGACGAGGAACTGGCGCGCGTCGTGCCGCTCATGATCCATGTGCTGCCGGCGCGCGCCCTGGCGACGCTGCTCGATGCGGTGAAGATGGATACGCTGTCCGAATCGCTCGACACGGCGATGGTGCAGGCCCTGCGCAAGGCCGGGTGCAACCGCGCCATCGACTGGCCGGCCTATGTCGCCGCCTACCGCAGTTGCGGGCGGCGCAAGGATCGCGAACTGCAGATCGCCCTGGTGGACCAGATCGGCAAAACTCTCGACCGCCTGACGCGCATGCCGCTGATCCGCTACTCGCTCAAACTCATGGGCGGCCCGGCCCATCTCGCCGGACTGGACGCGCTGCACAGTTTCCTGCAGGGCGGCTACGACGCCTTCAGCCGCATGAAGGGCGCCGACGAATTCCTCGCCATCGTCGGCGCGCGGGAGACGGCGCTGATGCGGGAGCTGTTCGCCAATCCGGATGCGAGTTATCCGGAGTAATCAGCGCGCCGCTTCGCGGGTCCAGCGCAGTATTTCGTCGACCGACGCCGACGGTGCCCCGAGGTGCGATGCGTCGGGCTCGTATAGTTTGGTCAGCGGATGCCGCGGCAAGGCAGCGAACATGGACTGCTTGATTTTCTGCAGACCGGGATAGTCGCCCTTCGGCGCAATGTACAGGACCGGAACTTGCGGATTCATGTTCTTCACGGCGATCACCTGGTTCATCGCGCCGTCGGGATCGAACCAGGCAAGGTAGTTGGCCGGCGTGGTGACGACGGCAAAAGTGCCGCGGGAACTTTCGAAGTCGAGCAAGCGGGCTTTTTCATCGCCCTTGCCCTCGCCGACCAGTTGTCGCGCCTGGGCCACCGCAGCGCCCAGCTTCTCGCGAAAGATGGTGCTGCCGACGCTGCCGCCCGGGGCTATCGCGACGATGCCGTCGACCGGATGCTTGCCGCCGAAATAGAGAGCGAACAGCCCGCCCTGGCTATGGCCGGCGACAAACAGTTTTGTCGCCCCCCTGGTGCGCAGGGTCGCGAGCGCCGCTGCCACCTGGCGTTCCGCCGCCGCGACATCGGCATCGTAATCGCGCTGCCCAGACCATGGCATGTCGAGGTTGGCGACCAGGTAGCCCTTGTCTTCCAGCGATGCGGCCAGCTCCGCAACGTGCTTGGTCGGCGCGCCGCCCTTGCCATGCATGACGACGATGCCGATGCCCGGCGACTGGGCGGCCACCGGCTGGATGATGATTGCGGCAACGATGGCGAGGATCGATGCCATGTGCTTGAATGCGCGTCCGGGCATTTGTGTCTCCTTCAGGGGTCTCGAAAAACGGGACGGCTGCTGGCTTCAGCCGCCCTTGAGTTCCAGCGGCAGGCCCGCCGCGACGAAAGTCACGCGCTGCGCGATGCGGGCGATAGCCTGGTTCATGCGGCCGGCATCGTCGACATAGAGGCGCGTCGTCGCGCCCAGCGGTACGATGCCGAGGCCGACCTCGTTGCTGACCAGGATCACGCGGCCGGGCAGATTCGGCAGGCAGTCGAGCAGCGCCGCGGTCTCGAAAGCCAGCAACGGGCAATCCACGGCTGCGCCGGCCTCGGCCTGCTGCGCGGCGGAGCCGGCGTAGAGCAGGTTGGTCAGCCACAGGGTCAGGCAATCCACCAGCAGGCAGCGCCCGGCCGCGGCATGGTTGACGAGCGCCGCGGCGAGATGCAGCGGTTCTTCCACCAGCGCCCAGTGCCCGGCGCGGCGCGCCTGATGATGGGCGATGCGCCGCGCCATTTCCTGGTCGCCGGCCTGCGCCGTGGCAATGTAGGTCACGGCCAGGCAGGACTCGGCCGCGCGCTGCTCGGCCAGTGCGCTCTTGCCCGAACGGGCGCCGCCAAGAATGAGTTCAATCATGGCCGGATTATTGCAGAAGCAGCCGCCAGGCCGCATAATTCGCCGCGATTCGGTGGAGGCGCGATGTTGCATGCGACCTCCGGGGAACACGGTGACAGGGTAATACCTCATTCCGTGGCGGGCCCGCCGCTGTGACCGGGGACAACGCTTGCAAGATGCCACTGAGCCGACGCTCGGGAAGGCGCAAGCCGAGGACGATCCGGAAGCCAGAAGACCGACCGATGATTTTCAATAGCCCGTGGCGCGGGCTTTGTTTTGCGTTTGGACGCGCGAAGCAAGGCCCCGTTACGCTTGAAAGGAAGAATCGGATGCATTCCACCACCGCCGTTCCCCGTACGTTTCCCCGCTTCGACATTGCCCCGCTGGATCGCGCCCTGAGCGCCGACTTGCAGCACAAGATCGACCAGAAGACCAAACCCCAGGGCGCGCTCGGGCGCCTCGAAAGCCTGGCCCTGCAGCTCGGCCTGATCCAGCAGAGCCTGACGCCGCGGCTGGTCAATCCCTATGTGCTGGTCTGCGCCGGCGATCACGGCGCGGCCAAGGCCGGCGTCTCGGCCTTCCCGCAGGAAGTCACCTGGCAGATGGTGGAGAACTTCCTCGCCGGCGGTGCCGCGATCAATGTCCTGGCGCGCCAGGCCGGGATGACACTGGTGGTGGCCGATGCCGGCGTGGCGCATGATTTCGGCCCGCGCGACGGCCTGGTCGATGCGAAAGTTGGCGCTGGCGGCACGGCGAATTACCTCGAAGGCCCCGCCATGGGCGCAGCCGAATGCGCCACGGCGATGCACAACGGCGCGCGGCTGGTGCGCGAATTCGCCGCCGCCGGCTGCAATGCGCTGGGCTTCGGCGAAATGGGCATCGGCAATACCGCCGCCGCCTCGCTGATCACCCACTGCATCACCGGCCTGCCGCTGGCCGACTGCGTCGGCCGCGGCACCGGGCTCGACGACGCCGGCCTGGAACGCAAGCGCGCGCTACTGGCGCAGGCGCTGTCCATCTGGCCGGAACGGCCCACCGCGGGCAAGGCTTCTGCCGACGATGCGCTGCGCGTCCTCGCCCGCTTCGGTGGCTTCGAAATCGCGATGCTGGCCGGCGCCATGCTGGCCGCGGCGGAAGCGCGCATGACGCTGCTGATCGACGGCTTCATCGTCACCAGTGCGCTGCTGGTCGCCGCCCGGGTGTCGCCGGCGATCCTCGACTACTGCGTCTTCGCGCACTGCTCCAACGAGGCCGGCCACCGCCTGCAGCTCGGCTGGCTCCAGGCGCAGCCGTTGCTCGACCTCGGCCTGCGCCTGGGTGAAGGCACCGGCGCGGCGCTGGCACTGCCGCTGCTCAACGCCGCCTGCGCCTTCATGAACGAAATGGCGAGTTTCGAGTCGGCCGGAGTCAGCGAAAAAAGCTGATGAAGCGCGAGCTGGAATACTTCTTCGCCGCGCTGCGCTTCTTCACGCGCCTGCCGGTACCGGCCTGGGTCGGCCATGAGCAAGACCAGCTCAATCACGCCGCGCGCTACTTCCCGCTGATCGGCATCCTGGTCGGCGGCATCGGTGCCGGCGTCACGGAACTCGTGGCGCTGGCGCTGCCGATCGGCGTCGCCGTGCTGCTCGGCATGGCGGCGACGATACTGGCCACCGGCGCCTTCCACGAGGACGGCTTCGCCGATTCCTGCGACGGCTTCGGCGGCGGCTGGGACAAGGCGCAGGTGCTGACGATCATGAAGGACTCGCGCATCGGCAGCTACGCGGCGCTCGGCGTCGGCCTGATCCTGCTCACCAAGTGGAGCGCGCTGACCGAGTTCGATGCGGCACTGGGCCCGCCCTTCCTCGCCCTCGCGCTGGTCGCCGGTCATGCGGTGTCGCGCCTGGCTTCGACCGTGCTGATTTTTTTTCTCGACTACGTGCGCGACGACGACAGCTCGAAGTCCAAGCCGCTGGCGCAGCGCATGGCGCCGGGGGAACTCGCGGTCGCGGCGCTGTGTGGCCTCGCGCCCTGCCTGCTGCTGCCGCTGGCCGAGGTGCTGGCGGCGCTGGCGGCGGTGATCCTGTGCACGCTGCTCGCCGCGCGTTACTTCGTGCGCCGCATCGGCGGCTATACCGGCGACTGCCTCGGCGCCGCGCAGCAGGCGAGCGAAGTGGCCTTCTACCTGGGGCTGCTGTGCAGCTTTACCTGATCCGCCACCCCGCGCCGCAGGTCGCCGCCGGCGTTTGCTACGGCCGCACCGACCTGGCGCTGGCGGCGGACGTGGCCGCCGCCGCGGCGCGCATCCTGCCGCAACTACCGCAACTGCCGCCGCTGTTGCCTGTGTTTACCAGCCCGCTGCAGCGCTGCGCGCAACTGGCGCAGGCCCTGCATGCGGCTCCGCAGAGCGATGCGCGGCTGCAGGAAATGCACTTCGGCGCCTGGGAAATGCGCCCCTGGGAGCGGATCCAGCGCGCGGCGCTGGACGGCTGGGCCGCCGATCCGCTCGGCTATGCGCCGCCGCAGGGCGAATCGGTCGGCGAACTGCAGCAACGGGTGCATGGCTTCCTTGCCGACGTCCGCCGGCAGGGCCTGGAAAGCGCCGTGCTGGTGACCCATGCGGGCGTGATGAAAGTCATCGTCGGTCAGGCGCAGGGTCTGCCGGCGCGGCGCTGGATGGCGCTCAGCTTCGACTATGAAAGCGTGGTCCGCGTCACGCTGGCCGACCAGGACTCTGCCGCGGCAGGCGAGCGCGCCTGATGCGGACGGGATTCAGGCTAGTCTGGCGCTGGCGCTCATCGCCAGCCCGCCCTCGGCGTCGCGCGCCCAGAGCCTGACGGTCTTGCCGTCGGCCTCGGGCTGGCCATGGACGGAAAACGGCGCGATGTCGAACAGCGGCTGCAGCGCCTTGAACTCGAAAGCCGCGATAGCAGCAGTGGGCAAATTCCGCCGCAGCAGGTCGAGCAGCAGCGTGGCGATCAGCGGGCCATGCACGACCAGGCCCGGATAGCCTTCGACCTCGGTCGCATAGCGGCGGTCGTAGTGGATGCGATGGCCGTTGAAGGTCAGCGCCGAATAGCGGAACAGCAGCACGTCGTCGGGCACGATGCCGCGCTGCCAGGCGCCGTCGTCGGGCGCCGCCACGAGAGTTGGCGCTGACGACACGGCGCGCGGCAGGTCGCGATAGACGATGTCGTGCTCCTCGGTGACGGCCAGTCCGTTCGCACCGTGGAATTCATGGCGCACCAGGACGAAGACCAGATCGCCGGAGCGCCCGCTCTTGTGCTCGACCGAGATCACCTGCGAGCGGCGCTGCACGGCCTCGCCGACACGCAGCGGCTGCGGAAACGTCAGCCGGCCGCCGGCCCACATGCGGCGCGGCAACGGCACCGGCGGCAGGAAGCCGCCGCGCGCCGGATGGCCGTCGGGGCCGAGCGCCGACTGGCGCACGGCAGGCACGCACAGCATCCAGTGCCAGGGCGGCGGCAGCGCATCGCCGGGCAACGGTGCGGGATCGTCGCGGTCCAGCGTCGCCGCCAGCGCCGCCGCCCGCGACGGCGCGACCAGGTCGTCGACCTGTTCGCGGCGGCCGATCCAGGAGCGCAAGTGATCGAGTGTCTGCCGGTCCATGTTCTCTCCGGGCGGGGCGCCTAGAGCCGATTGACCCGCGGAAACTTGGCGGCGAAGAACTCGGGCATGGCCACGACTTTCTTCGCCCGGTAGTCGAAGAAGACGAAGCCCGACTTGGCCATGGCGATCAGGGTTGCGTCGGCCGGCCGCGTGACGCGGAAAATGATGTCGCCGCCATACTTGTTGAAATCCATGACGCCGACCTCGAAGCGCAGCTCGTCGCGCGTATAGGCCTCGGCCAGGTAGGTGGTGGCCAGATCGGTGACGATGATCTGGTCGTCGGTGGTCTCCTCGACGCCGAAGTCGAACAGGAAACGCGCCCGCGCCTCCGAGATCATCGAGATCATCGAATCGTTGCCGAGGTGGTTGGCGCCATTGATGTCGGTGATGCGGACCGTGAGATCGGTCGAATAGCAGAACGGGTCGTCGGGAAACTGGAGCTTGATGCGGGCCATGGCGAAGTCGGGCAAACAAAGGTGTGGCGATTCTAGCCGCGCCAAGGAAAAACGCCCGACTCCTTGCGGAATCGGGCGTCTTGCCAGTACTGGCGTCCCCACGGGGATTCGAACCCCGGTTCATACCGTGAAAGGGTATTGTCCTAGGCCTCTAGACGATAGGGACTTATCGTTTGGTGGAGGTACGCGGGATCGAACCGCGGACCTCTTGCATGCCATGCAAGCGCTCTCCCAGCTGAGCTATACCCCCACAAGAGAGCGCGCATTATATGGAGGTGAGGGCCGCCTGTAAAGCCCTAAAGCGATCTTCTATAGCAACTTGCCGGGGTTCATCAGGCCGCGCGGATCCAGCGCCTGCTTTACCGCACGCATCAGGCCCATCTCGGTCCCGCTCTTGTAGCGCAGGACTTCCTCGCGCTTGAGCTGTCCCAGCCCGTGCTCGGCCGAAATCGAACCGCCGAGCTGATGCACCAGGTCATGCACGATGCGGTTGACGGCCGCGGTCTGGGCGATGAAGTCGGCATTGGACTGGGCGTCGGAGCGCGACTGGTTGTAATGCAGGTTGCCGTCGCCGATGTGGCCGAAGCAGACGATGCGCACCTCGGGAAATGCGGCTCGCAGCGCGGCATCGGCGCGCGAGATGAATTCGGCGATGCGCGAAACCGGCACCGCAATGTCGTGCTTGATCGAGACGCCCTCGATCTTCTGCGCCTCCGAGACATTCTCGCGCAGCGCCCACAGTGCGGCGGTCTGCGCCTCGCTGGCGGCCAGCACGGCGTCGTCGATCACCCCCGCTTCCGTGGCGGCTTGCAGCGCCTGCTCGAGCGTCGCGGACAGGTCATCGCGCGCGCCGGAAAGTTCGATCAGCACCTGCCAGGCCGGCCTGCCGGCGAGCGGGTCGCGCGCATTCGGGATGTGCTTGAGCACCAGATCCAGCGCCGAACGGCCGACGATCTCGAAGGCCGTCACATTGTCGCCCGCGGCATCGCGCAGGCGCCCCAGCAGGCGCACCGCCGCGGCCGGAGCGGGCAGTGCGACCCAGGCCGTGGCGTACGCGCGCGGGCGCGGGAACAGCTTCAGGGTCGCCGCCGTGATCAGGCCCAGCGTGCCTTCGGCGCCGATGAACAGGTGCTTGAGGTCGTAGCCGGTGTTGTCCTTGCGCAGCGCGCGCAGGCCGTCCCAGACGCGGCCGTCGGCCAGCACCACCTCGAGGCCCAGGGTCAGTTCGCGGGCATTGCCGTAGCGCAGCACCTGCACGCCACCGGCATTGGTGGACAGATTGCCGCCGATGGTGGCGCTGCCTTCGGCCGCCAGCGACAGCGGAAACAGGCGATCAGCCGCAAGCGCGGCTTCCTGCACCGCCTGCAGCGTGCAGCCGGCCTCGACGGTGATCGAGTTGTTGTCGGCGTCGACGGCGCGGATGCGGTTCAGGCGCCGCAGGCTGACCACCAGTTCGCCGCCGACCGGCGTGGCGCCGCCGCACAGGCCGGTGTTGCCGCCCTGCGGCACGATCGCCGTGCCCGTCGCGGCGCAGGCGCGCACCACGGCAGCGACTTGTTCCGTGCTGCCCGGCAGCGCCACGCCCAGCGCGCTGCCCGTGTAGCGGCCGCGCCAGTCGCTGCAAAACGGCGCGACGTCGTCCGCGGCGGTGAGCACATGGCGCCCGCCCAGCAATCCGGTCAATTCGGCAATCAGTGCATTCATGCGGAAAGCGCGTGTTCGAGCGATGGCAGCATGCGGATCACGGCGGCGCGCCCTTCGGCGATGGCTTCGGAGCCGCGATGGTAATCCATCAGCGCCATGTGGCCGAGACGCGGCGTCAGCAGCACGTCGGCCGGTTCGCCGGCCAGACGGCTCCTGGCGATGCGCATTTGCATGATATGGATGCTGGTCGTCAACACGCCGGCCATCGACGGCAGCAAATCGCCGTTGGCCAGACGCGGCCGGCTGAAGGTCTTGCGCAGCCGGGCTGCCCAGCCGGGTTCGTCGTCGGCGACATCGGCGCGCGCGGCCACCTCGGGTTTGTGGCGCGCACCGCCGCCCATGCGGTCCGAGCCCAGATCCACCGCGATCACGACGTCGGCGCCCATGGCGCGGCACAGGGAAACCGGAACCGGGTTGACCAGGCCGCCATCGACCAGCAGGCGATCGTTGCGCAGAACCGGCGTGAACAGGCCGGGCAAGGCGATCGAGGCGCGCACGGCGCCGGCCACCAAACCCTCGCGCAGCCAGACTTCACGCCCGGTTGCGAGATCGGTGGCGACGCAGGCGAAGGGCAGCGGCAGGCTGGAAAATTCCTTGTCGACGAAATGCCGCTGAAAAAAATCGACGAGCTTTTCGCCCTTGATCAGACCGCCGGAAAAACTGACGTCGATCAGGCTCAGCACTTCCTTCCAGGCCAGCCCCTCGACCCAGCGTTCCAGCTGGTCGAGATCGCCGTCGGCATAGGCGGCGCCGACGAAGGCCCCGATCGAACAGCCGGCGACGACATCCGGCACGTAGCCGGCTTCCGCCAGCGCGCGGATGACGCCGATATGCGCCCAGCCGCGCGCCGAACCGCTACCGAGGGCGAGACCCAGCTTCGGCTTCATGGCGACGCGGACTCACTGCTCCGCAAGCGTCGCGTAGAGGTCGTGCACATCGCAGTCGATGACGCTGACCTCGGCGAACTCGCCGATCTCCAGATCAAAGCCGTCCGCGATGTAGACCAGGCCGTCGACATCCGGCGCGTCGCCCTCGGAACGCGCGATCGCGCCATCCTCGTCGATCTCGTCGACCAGCACCTTGATGCGGCGGCCGATCTTGCGCTCCAGGCGCTGCGTCGAGATGTCTTCCTGGTGGCGCAGCAGGCGTGCCTTGCGCTCTTCGCGCAGGCTCTCGGGCAGCGCGCCGGGCAGTTCGTTGGCGCTGGCGCCGGCCACCGGCGAATAGGAAAAGGCGCCGACGCGGTCGAGCTGGGCCTCGTCGAGAAAATCCAGCAGCTCGTTGAACTCTGCCTCGGTCTCGCCGGGAAAGCCGGTGATGAAGGTACTGCGTATCGTCAGTTCGGGAACTTCGCGGCGCCAGGCGGCGATGCGGTCGAGCACCTTCTCCGCCGAGGCGGGACGCTTCATCAATTTGAGAATGCGCGCGCTGGCGTGCTGGAAAGGGGCATCGAGGTAAGGCAGGATCTTGCCTTCCGCCATCAGCGGAATCAGGTCGTCGACGCTCGGATAGGGATAGACATAGTGCAGCCGTACCCAGAGACCGAGTTTGCCGAGTTCGCTGCACAGTTCATAAAGCCGCGTCTTGACCGGCTTGCCGCCCCAGAAGCCGGTGCGGTATTTCACATCGACACCATAGGCGCTGGTGTCCTGCGAGATCACCAGCAGTTCGCGCACCCCGGCCGCGGCCAGCACTTCGGCTTCGCGCAGGACGTCGCCGATCGGGCGCGAAACCAGGTCGCCGCGCAGCGAGGGAATGATGCAGAAACTGCAGCGATGGTTGCAGCCTTCGGAAATCTTCAGATAGGCGTAATGATCGGGCGTCAGGCGGATGCCCTGCGGCGGCACCAGATCGACGAAGGGATCGTGCAGGGGAGGCAGGTGCTGATGCACGGCCGCCATGACTTCGGGCATCGCATGCGGCCCGGTGACGGCCAGCACCTTGGGATGCGCAGTACGCACCACGTCGTTGCCCGCCGCATCCTTCTTCGCGCCGAGGCAACCGGTGACGATGACCTTGCCGTTTTCGGCCAGGGCCTCGCCGATCGCGTCGAGCGATTCTTCGACCGCCGCATCGATGAAGCCGCAGGTATTGACCACCACCAGGTCGGCGCCGTCATAGCTGCCGGAGATTTCGTAACCCTCGGCACGCAGCCGGGTCAGGATCTGTTCCGCGTCGGAGGCCGCCTTGGGGCAGCCCAGCGAGACGAAGCCGACGGTGGGTGCCTTGACTTTGCGTCGCGTCACCAGGACTTACTTCTTCTCGGATTTTTCTTCCGGCTTGACATAAATGCCCGGGAAGATCTTGCGCGTCTGCTCCTGCATGGTGTCCTGCATCTGCTGGAACATTTTCTGGCTCTGCTCGACGTAGGTGCCCATCATGTGCTGCATCGCCGGTCCCTGGAACTTGAGGAACTGCGCCCACAGATCCTGACTGCTGTCGCCGACGGACTCCCCGCCATAGAGGACCTTGGCCTGTTCCTTGAGCTTGGCCTGCACCTCGGTGAAGGACTTGATGTTGTTCTCGATGTAGTTGCCCATCATGCCCTGCATCGCATTGCCGTAGAAGCGGATCATCTGAGACAACAGATCGGAGGAGAACATCGGCGCGCCGCCGGCTTCCTCTTCGAGAATGATCTGCAGCAGGATGGCGCGCGTCAGATCGTCACCCGACTTCGCGTCGACCACCTGAAACGCCTCGTGGGCGAGCACCAGTTCCTTGACGTCGGCCAGCGTGATGTAGGTGCTGGTGCGCGTATCGTATAAGCGGCGATTCGGATACTTCTTGATAAGTCGGCTCTGTGTGGCCATTGGGCTCCCCTCCATAGGAATGCATTTTACTACCAAGGTGCCAGCTGCGGCAGGCCCCGCCGGGGCGGGGCGCTCTATCGACCAAGCTCGGTGCGGATCAGCAGTAGTGCAGTCCCCCGTTGATGTTCAGCGTGGCACCCGTCATGTAGCCGGCGAGGTCCGACACCAGATAGGCACACAGCGCACCGATTTCTTCCGGCTTGCCGAGGCGGCCGACCGGAATCGTGGCGACGATCGAATCGCGCACTTCCTGCTTGATCGCCATGACCATGTCGGTGCCGATGTAGCCGGGAGCGATGGCATTCACCGTCACGCCCTTCTTCGCCACTTCGGCGGCAATCGCGCGAGTGAAGCCGAGGATGCCGGCCTTGGCCGCGGAATAGTTGGCCTGGCCGAACTGACCCTTGATGCCATTCACCGACGACATGTTGATGACGCGGCCCCAGCCGCGATCGGCCATACCCGGCAACACCTGATGGGTGACGTTGAACACTGAGTCGAGGTTGGTGGACAGCACCGCATCCCACTGACCCTTGTCCATTTTCTTGAACACGGAGTCGCGCGTGATGCCGGCGTTATTGATCAGCACATCGATCGGGCCGACTTCCGCCTCGATCTTCCTGACCATCGCGGCACAGGCTTCGTAATCGGTGACATCCGCCTCGGCGACGATGAAATCGAAACCTTCCGCCTTCATTTTCGCCAGCCATTCGTCCTTGGGCGGGAAATTCGGCAGGCAGTTCGCTGCCACGGTGAAGCCGCTCTGCGACAGCGCCTTGCAGATCGCTGTGCCCAGCCCACCCATCGCGCCCGTTACCAATGCAATTTTCTTTGCCATTTTTGAAACTTCCTATCCGACTAAAAAACTGTTGCGGACCGAAGGCGCGCCGCAAGCCGCCGGCTTCGGTCCGCGGCGATCAGTACATGTGCTGACCGCCATTAATTGAAATATTGGCGCCCGTGACAAAAGCCGCTTCTTCGGACGACAGGTAGGCCACCAGCCCCGCGACTTCTTCCGGCTTGCCCAGACGCGACTGCGGGATCTGCGGCAGGATCTTGCTCTCCAGCACTTCCTGGGGGATCGCCATGACCATCTTGGTGCCGATGTAGCCCGGCGAAATGGTATTCACGGTGACGCCCTTTTTCGCCACTTCCAGCGCCAGCGCCTTGGTGAAGCCATGCATGCCGGCCTTGGCCGCCGAATAGTTGGTCTGGCCGAAGGCGCCCTTCTGGCCGTTCACCGACGAAATGTTGATGACGCGACCCCAGCCGCGCTCCGTCATGCCGTCCATCACCTGCTTGGTCATGTTGAAACAGGAATCGAGGTTGGTGTGGATCACCGCGTCCCAGTCGGCCTTGGTCATGCGCTTGAAGGTCATGTCGCGCGTGATGCCGGCATTGTTCACCAGCACTTCGACCGGACCGACGTCCTTGCTCACCTGATCGACGCAGGCCTTGCACGAGTCGAAATCACCCACGTCGCAGGGATAGGCCTTGAAGCCGTAGCCCATGTCGTTCATGGTGCGCAGCCATTCCTGCGCCTTGGTGTTGCTCGGGCTGTAGGTGGTCACCACCTTGTAGCCCAGCGCCGCCAGCTTGATGCAAATCGCCTCACCGAGGCCGCCCATTCCTCCGGTAACCAACGCAACTCTCAGCATTTTCCAGTCCTCTCGTTTTTTGTTGGAATAGGGCTCACATTGCCGCACCGAAATCCGCGCCCCTGGCAAATCCCGGCGAAATCATTATGCCTTTTCCTTAACGTAGCGTCCCGGCGCCGGTTCGCCGGGCGGATAGGCCTTGCTGCCGAGGCGTCCGCGCGCCGGAATCTGCTTGCCGCCGAAGCCTTTGAGCCATTTCGCCCAGACCGGCCACCAACTGCCCTTGACCTCGGTCGCGGCATCGAACCACTGGTCGGCGTTGGCGGTCTTGTCGTCGTTGAGCCAGTAACTGCGCTTGTTCTTCGCCGCCGGATTGATGACGCCGGCAATGTGCCCGGATGCGCCGAGGACGAAGGTGGTCTCGCCGCCGAGCAGGCTGCGCGACTGATACGAGGTTTTCCACGGCACGATGTGGTCTTCGCGGCTGGCGTAGAGGAAAGCCGGCATGTCCACCCGGCCCAGATCGGCCTTGACGCCGCACATTTCCAGCTTACCCGGCACGCGCAGGCTATTTTCGAGATACAGGTTGCGCAGATACCAGGCGAGGAAGGGGCCGGGCAGATTGGTCGCGTCGGCATTCCAGTAGAGCAGGTCGAAAGCCGGCGGCTTGTTGCCCTTGAGGTAGTTGCCCACCACGTATTGCCAGATCAGGTCGTTGGCGCGCAGCGCCGAGAACACCGTCGCCAGTTCGCTGCCGCGCAGCAGGCCGCCCTTGCCGATGCTGGCCTCGCGTGCCTGGACCGCGGCCTCGTCGATGAAATAGCCGATCTCGCCGGTTTCGGAAAAATCCAGCAGCGTGGTCAGCAGGGTCAGCGAGGCGACCGGGTTTTCGCCGCGCAGGCGCGCCACGGACAGGGCCGAGCCGAGAATGGTGCCGCCGACGCAGAAGCCCAGCGCGTTGATCTGGTCGACCTTGCAGATTTCCCGCACCGCCTTGATCGCGGTCAGCGCGCCCTTTTCGATGTAGTCGTCCCAGCTCAGGTGGCCGTTGTCGACCTGCACATTGCGCCAGGACACCAGGAACACCGTGTTGCCCTGCTCCACGGCATAGCGCACCAGGGAATTTTCCGGCTGCAGATCGAGGATGTAATACTTGTTGATGCAGGGCGGCACCATCAGGAAGGGCCGCTGCGCAACTGTGTCGGTCAAGGGCGAATACTGGATCAGCTGCATCAGCTCGTTTTCGAACACCACGGCGCCGGGCGTGATGGCCAGATTGCGGCCGACCTCGAAGGCGGAATCGTCGGTCATCGAGATGCGGCCCTTTTCGAGGTCGCCGAGCAGGTTCTGGATGCCCTGCTGAATGCTGTTGCCCTTGGTTTCCAGGGCCTTCTGGACAAACTCGGGATTGGTGGCGAGGAAGTTCGACGGCGCCATCGCATCGACCATCTGCCGCGTCAGGAAACGCATGCGGTTCTTCGCCTGGCCGTCGGCCACCGGCGCCGCCTCGGCCATCCGCTTCATGTATTCGGCATTGATCAGGTAGGCCTGGCGCAGGTAATCGTAGACGGGGCTGGCGGCCCAGGCCGGATGGTCGAAGCGCTTGTCGCCGGCGGATGCGCTCGCCACCTGCGGCGCCGGCTGATCGGGCGCCTTGCCCAGCATGCCCTGCCAGAGCTGCGCCTGGCGCGCCATCCATTCCTGCTGCAGGGTCTTGAGGGCTTCCGACTCGGCGTTCCAGGCCGCCGCATTCACGCCTTGGGGTGCTGCCGATTGCTGCTGCGCGAGAAACTGGTTGAAGCCTTGCGCCATGGCATTTCCCGCCTGAAACATGGCTTTGAACGGGTCATTCTGATCGGGGGGGGGCGACATCCGGCACTCCTCAAGACGATGTTTATTTTGCACTGCACAATAAATGCTGTCAAGAAAACGGAACGTAGAATGACCAAATGTATGTAATCGCAATCGGGTGGCTCTACGTCACCCTGCTGATGGCCGCCACCGAAGCGAATCTCGTCGCCGGCGTGTTGAGCTTCGTACTCTATGGCGCCGCGCCGCTGGCCCTGTTGCTCTGGCTCATGGGCACGCCGCAACGGCGGCGGACCCGCCTATCCCGCGAAGCGGTCGACGACGTGATGGGTCAGGACGATGGTGCCGACGCCCGCCGCGATCAATAACACCTGCTGCACCGTGGCACGGATTTCCGGCCGCTTGTGCAGGCCGGGGATCAGGTCGGCCACCGCGACATAGATCATGCTTGCCGCGGCCAGCGCCAGCAATACCGGCACGGCGCTTTGCACCTGGCCCAGCGCAACATAGGCGAGCAGCGCGCCGACCAGCGTCGCCAGGCTCGACAGCAGATTGAAGGCCAGCGCGCGCCCCTTGGTATAGCCCGAGTGCAGCAGGATCATGAAATCGCCGACTTCCTGCGGAATCTCGTGCGCGATCATCGCCAGCGCGGTGACGATGCCCAGGCGCACGTCCTCCATGAAGGCCGCCGCGATCAGCACGCCATCGACGAAGTTGTGGAAGGTGTCGCCGACCAGGATCAAGAGGCCGCTGCGACCGTGATCGTGGGCATGCGCATGGTTGTGCACCAGCGGTTCGTGGCCTTCGCAAGCCTCGATGTGGCAATGGCGCCAGAGCACCAGTTTTTCCATGACGAAGAAGGCCAGGATGCCGCCGAGCACGGTGGCCGTGGTGGTCGCCGCATCGCCGCTGGCGGTGATCGCGTGCGGCAGCACTTCGAGGAAGGAGGCGCCGAGCAGCGCGCCGATGGCATAGCTGATCAGCAGCGACACCCATTGCACTCTTGCCGTCCAGGCAAACACCGCGGCGGCAAGCACGCTCAGCGCGCCGCCGGCCAATGACATCAGGATGATCCAGGAAAGAACGGACATGGGCGCGGGATTATAGGCGTTATTCCAACCAGATCAGGCTGGCCATGCGCCCGGTGACGCCGTCGCGGCGGAAGGAAAAGAAGCTTGCCGCGTCGCGATGCGTGCAGGAGTTGGCGCTGGCGACACGGCGAATGCCCAGCGCATCGAGCCGCTGCCGCGCCAGCCGGTGGATGTCGCACAGCCACTTGCCCTGGGCAGTCGCGACGAACGCGCCGGCCGCCTGCGCATCCTGCGCGACGAAGATCTCGCGCACCTCGCCGCCGACCTGGAAGGCCTGCGGCCCGATGGCCGGACCCAGCCAGGCCAGGAGACGCTCGCCCGGCACGGCCATGGCGCCCGCCGTCGCCTCGATCACGCCCGCGGCAAGTCCGCGCCAGCCGGCGTGGGCGATGGCGACCACGGTCGCCCGATCGTCGCACAACAGCACCGGCAGACAGTCGGCGGTCAGCACCGCGCAGACCACGCCGCGTTGCCGCGTGAAGCTGGCATCGGCCTCGGTGCCCGCTGTCACCCTGGCCGCGGTGCCCGCGTCGACGCAGCGCGTGCCATGCACCTGGCGCAGCCAGACTGGCTCGGCGGGCAGCTCGCGGCGCAACAGCGCGCGATTCTCCGCCACCGCCTGCGGCGCGTCGCCGACATGGTCGCCGAGATTGAAACTGTCCCAGGGCGCGCGGCTCACGCCGCCGCGCCGCGTCGTCGCCAGCGCGCGCACGCCGGACGGCGCCGGCCAGTCGGGAACTATAAAACTAGTCACGCCGCAACTCGTCCAGCAGTTGCGCGAAGTCGGCCGGCAGCGGCGATTCCCAGGCCATTTCCGCGTCCGTTACCGGATGACGCAGGGCCAGGCGCCAGGCATGCAGCGCCTGACGCGGAAAGGCGTCGAGCCGCGCATCGCCGCTCTTGGCCTTGCCGTAGGCCGGGTCGCCGGCCAGCGGATGCTTGATCGAGGCGAGATGGACGCGGATCTGGTGGGTGCGCCCGGTTTCCAGCCGGCATTCGAGCAGCGTGGCTTTGGCGAAGCGCTCCAGCACCGCGTAATGGGTGCGCGCCTCCTTGCCGCCGCTACGCACGATGGCCATCTTGGTGCGCTGCACGGCATGCCGGCCGAGCGGCGCATCGACCGTCCCGTCGCGCTCGACCTGGCCCAGGGCCAGGGCCAGGTAGTGCCGCTTGACCGAGCGCGCCTGCATCTGGCGCACCAGGTCGGTCTGCGCCGTCAGCGTCTTCGCCACCACCAGCAGGCCGCTGGTGTCCTTGTCGAGGCGATGCACGATGCCGGCGCGGGGAATCCCGGCGAGTTGCGGCGCATGGTGCAGCAGCGCATTCAGCAACGTGCCGGAAGGCTGGCCGTTGCCCGGATGCACCACCAGTCCGGCCGGCTTGTCGATCACCATCAGCTGTTCGTCCTCGAACACCACGGCAAGCGGGATGTCCTCCGCGGCCTCGGCAAGAGTTGGCACTGGCGGTACGGCGACGCCGACATCGAAATCGATGCGCTCGCCGCCATAGACCTTGCGCTTGCCCTCCGCCGCACCGCCGTCGAGACGGATCAGGCCGTCCTTGAGCCAGGCCTGCAGGCGGCTGCGCGAGTGCTCGGGATAGAGTTTGGCCAGGGTCGCGTCGAGCCGCCAGCCCGCGCATTCCGCGGGCACCCGGGCGCTCAGCCGGGCCTGGGACGGGCTGGGGCTTCGGCTATAATCGGCCGCAAATTCATTCGAGGTTTTCACCATGCGTAGTGTAGCGGCATTCCTCCGGGCGCTCGCCCCTGTCGTATTCATTGGTGCCGGCCTCGGCTCGACCCTGCTCGGCGGCTGCGGCCTGCTGCCCGACGTGATCGACGAAACCGCCAACTGGTCGGCCAGCAAGCTCTACAGCGAAGCCAAGAGCGCCATGGCCGAGAGCAGCTACGACAAGGCGATCAAGTATTTCGAGAAACTCGAAGCCCGCTTTCCCTACGGCCGCTATGCGCAGCAGGCGCAGCTCGAAGTCGCCTACGCGTACTACCGCCAGAACGAGCCGGCCTCGGCGATTGCCGCCTGCGACCGCTTCATCCGCCTGCATCCGAACCATCCCAACGTCGACTATGCCTACTACCTGAAGGGCCTCGCCAACTTCAACGAAGATCTCGGCCTGCTTGGCTACGTCAGCATGCAGGACCTGACCGAGCGCGACCCCAAGGCCGCTCGCGATTCCTTCGACGCCTTCAAGGTGCTGGTCAACAAATATCCCGAAAGCAAGTACACGCCGGACGCCACGGCGCGCATGAAATACCTGGTCAATGCCCTGTCCTCGCACGAGGTGCACGTCGCGCGCTACTACATGAAGCGCGAAGCCTACGTCGCCGCGGTCAATCGCGCGCAGACCGCGGTCAAGACCTACCCAGACGCCCCGGCCAACGAAGAAGCCCTCTTCATCATGATCAAGGCCTACGACCTGCTGGGTATGAACGATCTGCGCGACGACACCGAGCGCGTGATGCGCACCAACTTCCCCAAGAGCGAGTACTACGTGCGCGGCCTCAACCGCGCCGAGCCGTGGTGGAAGCTCTGGTAGTCCGCTGAGCAGGATTCCGGTCCGGCCTGCGTTCCAGGCGGGCCGCGCACGCAAGCCCCAAGGAGAAACACCATGCCTGTCGACATCCAGTCGCCCTCCCTTTGTCTCGGCATCGTCGGCACCGGCGCCATGGGTCGCGGCATCGCCCAGATAGCCGCGCAGGCCGGCATCCGCGTACTGCTGTTCGACGCCCTGCACGGTGCGGCGGCCGGCGCGCGCGAAACGGTGATCGGCACGCTGGGCAAGCTCGCCGGGAAAGGCAAGATTTCCGCCGAGGCGCTGGCGGCGGCCACGGCCAAGCTGGAAGTCGTACCGCGGCTGGAAGGCCTGGCCTCGGCCCAGGTCGTGATCGAGGCCATCGTCGAGAATCTCGACGTCAAGCAGAAGCTGTTCCAGCAACTGGAGGATATCGTCACCGCCGACTGCATCCTCGCCACGAATACCTCCTCGCTCTCGGTCACCTCGCTCGCCGCCGCCTGCAAGCGGCCGGAGCGCGTGGTCGGCTTCCATTTCTTCAACCCCGTGCCGTTGATGAAAATCGTTGAAGTTATCGGCGGCCTGCTCACGGCACCAGAGGTATCCGCCGCGATGCTCGATCTGGGTCGGCGCATGGGCCACACGGCAGTCGCCGCAAGGGATACGCCGGGCTTCATCGTCAACCATGCCGGCCGCGGTTTCGTCACCGAAGCGCTGCGCATCCTCGGCGAAGGCATCGCCGAATTCCACGATATCGATCTCGTCATGCGCGAAGCCGCCGGCTTTCGCATGGGGCCCTGCGAACTGCTTGACCTCACCGGCCTCGACGTGTCGCAGCCGGTGATGGAGTCGATCTATAACCAGTACTACCAGGAACCGCGCTACCGGCCCTCGCCGCTGGCGGCGCAGCGCCTGGCCGGCGGTCTGCTCGGGCGCAAGACCGGCCGCGGCTTCTACCGCTATGCCAACGGCACGACCGAAGCGCTGCCGGCAGCCGCCGTGCCGAGCGCCCTGCCCGACCGCGTCTGGTTCAGCCAGACCCATCCGGAATGGGCCGACCGGCTGCGCGAAATCGCCGCCGCGGCAGGCGTCGACGTGGAATCCGACTACACGCCGAGCGACAGTGCGCTGTGCATCGTCACTCCGCTCGGCGCCGACGCCACCACCTGCTGCGTCGAACAGGGACTCGACCCGCAGCGCACGGTCGCCATCGACTGCCTGTTCGGACTGGCCGCGGGCCGCAGGCGCACGCTGATGAGCACGCCGTTGACCGGCCCCGCCATGCGCGATGCGGCGCACGCCTTGTTCGCCGCCGACGGCACGGCGGTCAGCGTGATCGGCGACAGCGCCGGCTTCATCGCCCAGCGCATCGTCGCCTGCATCGTCAATATCGGCTGCGACATCGCCCAGCAGCGCGTCGCCAGCCCGGCCGACATCGACCGCGCGGTGACCCTCGGCCTGGGTTACCCCAAGGGCCCGCTGGCCTTCGGCGATGCGCTCGGTGCGCGCAAGCTGCTCGGCGTGCTGGAGGCCATGCAGGATTTCTACGGCGATCCGCGCTACCGCCCCAGCCCCTGGCTCAAGCGCCGCGCCCTGCTCGGCGTCTCGCTGCTGACGGAGGAAACATGAGCGCCGTTGCCGGGCCGTCCCAAGACGGCGCAGACAAAATCATGGAGCCGCTTCAGCGGCGAACCACAGTCACCCCTTTCCCCGGGAAAGGGGCCGGGGAAAAGGTTGTCCAATGAATAGCCCTTCCCCGCTCGAAGCCTTCCGCCTGCGCCACAGCCTGCGCGTGCGCTGGGCCGAAGTCGATCCGCAGAACATCGTCTTCAACGGCCACTATCTGACCTATTTCGACATCGGCGTCACCGAATACTGGCGCGCCATCGGCCTGCCCTATCCGGAGGGCATGGCCGGTACCGGCGGCGACCTGTTCGCCGTGAGGAGCGTGATCAACTACCATGCCTCGGCGCACTTCGACGAAATCCTCGACATCTGCGTGCGCGCCGAAAAGCTCGGCAATTCGAGCATGACCTTCGAGATGGGCATCTTCCGCGACGGCGAGCGCCTGATCAGCGGCGAGTTGGTCTATGTCAATGCCGATCCGGCCAGCAAGACCTCGCGCCCCTTGCCGGAAAAGCTGCGCCAGGCGATCGAAGCCTGGGAAGCGGGCGGTTCTGCCGGCTGAGCAGGCTGGCGCGACACGGCGAGCGAAGCGCAAGACGCCCCGGCAGCGCTAATCGACTACACTGGCAGCACAGCTCGCCAACCCGGGAACCACGGTAAGGAAACCTGTCCATGTTTCCGCTGCTCAGGTATTTCTCCATCGCCAGTCTCGCTGCCGTGATCGTCACCACGGTCTTGCTCGGACTGCTGCACCATCGCGTGGAACGCATCCAGTTGCTGAGCATAGGCGAAAGCAATCACGTCGCGCTGACCCAGTCCTTTGCCAATGCGCTGCTTCCCTCATTCCGCGAACTGGCTGAAACGGCGAAGAGCCTCGACGCCGAGGCATTGAAGCTGCACCCGCTGACCGCCGCGATCGACAGCCATGTGCGCAATGCGATGCAGAACGCGCGGGTGGTCAAGGTGAAGTTCTACGACACCCGCGGCCGCACCATCTTCTCCACCGATGCGACGCAGATCGGCCGCGACTATCACGACAATCCGGGCTTCATTGCGGCCCTGCAGGGCCGTCCGCTGAGTGAATTGACCCATCGCGACCGCTTCAGCGCCTTCGATCGGGAAATCGCCGACCGCGACGTGCTTTCCAGCTATGTCGCCATGCGGGCCTCCGCCGATGCGCCGGTGGAAGGCGTGCTCGAAGTCTATAGCGACGTCACCGACTGGATCGCGCACACCGACCGGCAGGCCTTCTTCGTCACGCTGGCCACGATTCTTTCCCTGTGCCTGCTGTATGCCGCCCTCTACATCATCGTCCGCCGCGCCGACAGCCTGCTGCGCACGCAATACCGCCAGCTGCAGCGTTCGGAATCCGAGCTCAGGGTCGCGGCGACCGCCTTCGAGTCGCAGGAAGCGATGATGGTGACCGATGCGGACGGCGTGATCCTGCGCGTCAATCACGCATTCACCGTAATCACCGGCTATTCCGCCGACGAAGTCGTCGGCAGGAACCCGCGGCTGCTCAAGTCGGGGCGCCACGACGCCGTTTTCTATCGGGCGATGTGGCAGAGCATCGCCGAGTCCGGCTCCTGGCAGGGCGAACTGTGGGACCGCCGCAAGAACGGCGAAGAGTATCCCGAATTGCTGACGATCTCGGCGGTCAAGGACAACAACGGCGTCGTTACTCATTACGTCGGGGCGCACCTGGACATCACCGAACGCAAGAAGGCCGAGGAGCAGATAAAGGCCATGGCCTTTTACGACCAGCTGACCGGACTGCCCAACCGCACTTTGCTGCTCGATCGCATCGGCCATGCGCTGGCGCTGTGCGCGCGCAACGACAGGCATGGCGCACTGATGTTCGTCGACCTCGACCACTTCAAGGCGGTCAATGACTCGCTCGGCCACGATGCCGGAGACATGCTGCTGCAGCAGGTGGCACAGCGCCTGCAGCATTGCATCAGGGCCTGCGATACGGCAGCGCGCCTGGGCGGCGATGAATTTGTCGTGATGCTGGAAAATCTTGCCGCGTCGCGCCAGGAGGCCGCCCGGCAGCTCGATGAAATCGGCAACAAGATACTCGCCGAACTCAATCAGCCCTTCCAGCTCGGAGCCCAGGTCGCGCATAACACGCCGAGCATCGGCGCCATCCTGTTCGACGGCCGGGAAAGTTCAACGGATGCGCTCCTGAAGCTGGCCGATGCGGCGATGTATCAGGCCAAGGACCGGGGCCGCAACGGCCTGGTCATCCACCACCAACAGCCTGCGCTCGACGGGCAGGCATGATCCGCCGGACTGCCCTGGACGTCGGCTGCTGACTCTGCGCTGCTAGGCTCAGGCGTCGCGCTGCCTTCTCGCCTCGAACAGGCAGATGCCGGCCGAGACCGACACGTTGAGGCTTTCGACGCTGCCATGCATCGGAATCCTGGCCAGTTCGTCGCAGGTTTCGCGCGTCAGGCGGCGCATGCCGGCGCCCTCGGCGCCGAGCACCCAGGCACAGGGGCCCTTCTGGTCGATGGCATAGAGTTGCTTGTCGGCCTCGCCGGCCGCGCCGATGACCCAGATGCCGCGCTCCTGCATCTCGCGCAGGCTGCGTGCGAGGTTGGTGACGACGATGTAGGGCACGGTGTCGGCGGCGCCGCTGGCGACCTTGATCACCGTCGCATTGAGACCGCAGGCCTTGTCCTTGGGCGCGATCACGGCATGGGCGCCGGCGGCGTCGGCGACGCGCAGGCAGGCGCCGAGATTGTGCGGATCGGTGACGCCGTCGAGCACCAGCAGCAGCGGCGGTTCGGTCAGGCCGTCGAGCACGTCGTCCAGCGTCACGTGCCTGGCCTGCGCCGCGACCTTGGCCACCACGCCCTGGTGCTGGCTGCCGCCGGCCAGGCCGTCGAGGCGCTTGGCGTCGGAGAGGATCACGCGCACGCCATGGGCCTCGGCGAGCTTCAGCAGGTCGCGCATGCGGCCGTCCTGGCGACCTTCGGCGACGGTGATTTCCTTGACGTCGTCGGCGGCATGGCGCAGCTTGGCGGTGATGGCGTGGAAGCCGTGGATCAGTCGCGTTTCACTCATGGCCGGCCTCTTTGAGAATGCGGATCTCCCGCTGCGGGAAGGGAATGGAGATGCCGGCCTGCTTGAACTCGCGCCAGATCGCCAGGTTGATTTCGGAGCGCAACTGGCCGGTGCCGTTCTGCGGATCGGCAATCCAGATGGCGAGTTCGAGACTGATGCCGGAATCGGCGAATTCCCTGAGCAATACCGCCGGCGCCGGCTCGGCGAGAACACGCTCCTGCGCCGCTGCGGCTGTCGCCATGATGGCCATGGCGCGCTCCAGGTCACCGTCGTAGGCGACCTGCACCGGCAGCGCGATGCGCACCTGCGGATCGCTGTAGGACTCGTTCTGCACCACCGAGCCGACCAGCAGTTCGTTGGGCACCAGCGCTTCGACGCCGCCCAGGCTGCGCAGCACAGTGTAGCGCGTGGTGATGCGCGTCACTTCGCCATGGTCGGTGCCGACCGTGATGGTGTTGCCGATGCGGATGGAATTGTCGAGCAGGATGATGAAGCCCGAGACGTAGTTGCTGGCGATCTTCTGCAGGCCGAAGCCGAGACCGACGCCGAGCGCGCCGCCAAAGATCGACAGGGTGGTGAGATCGATGCCGACCTGCGGCAGGACGATCAGCACCGCCAGCAGTATCAGCAGCGCCTTGGTCAGGCGCGCGAATACCATGCGCAAATTGCTGTCGAGCCCGACCGCCCGGTTCAGGCGGGCTTCGATCGCGCTCGACAGCCAGAGCGCGGCCAGCACGGTGGCGAGCACCGCGACCAGGCCTTGCAGCACATGCCACAGATTGAGCTTCTGTTTGCCGGCACTGAAGGTCACCGATTCGATCAGCGCGATCACTTCGGGCAGCAGGCCGACGATGTGCAGGGCGACGACTCCCCAGACCAGCAAGGCGAACACGCGCTCGAAGGGCACCAGCCAGGTGGCGCCGACCAGGCTGACGCGCAGTATGTAGAACACCGCGCGTATCACCGCCAGCGAGGCCAGCAGCGGCACCGCCAGCGAGAACAGGCCGACGCGTATCCAGTCCTCCGCCGCCCAGCGCGCCAGCAGCACCAGCAGCAGCGCCAGCACGGGGAAGCTGATGCGCTTCAGCCCGCCGCGGCCGAGTTCCGCGACGCGGCCCGCGCCGGCCTGCCGGCGGCGCAGCAGGCTTGCGCCCAGCAGCGCCAGCAGCAGGCAGCCGGCCAGGATCGCCAACTGCCAGATCAGGTCCGGCTCGCGCAGATCGGCCTGGACTTCCAGCCAGACGGTGGCCAGAGCGCCTTGCTTCATGTCATTGGGCTCCGTTCATTTTCTGCGCGTCGTCGCGATGACGCCGCCAGTTGTCGAGGTAACGCCGCACCAGCGCGGGATTGCCACGCAGGATCAGCAGGTTTTCGGCGTTGCGGGCCTGCGCCGACCAAGTGAAATTGTAGCTGCCGGTGATGACGACGGCGTCGGCATGAGCGGCATCGATCAGCATCACCTTGTTGTGTGCGGCGGCATAGCGGGTTTCCAGCCAGACCGGGATGCCGCCTTCGAGCATTTGCGGCAACAGCGACTTGTCGCTCTTTTCCAGCATCTCGCGGTCGGCCAGGATTTCCACCACGACGCCGCGCGCCCTGGCATCCGTCAGCGCGCTGGCGATCGAGCGACTGGTCAGCAGGTAGGCCTGGACATGGATACTCTGGCGCGCTGCGCCGACCACGCGCACGATGGCCCCTTCGGCATCGTCCCAGGGCGTGAACAGCACCTCGACGGTGCCGGTCGCCGGCAACGCCGTGGCGCCAGCATTGACGCTGAAAAACAGCGCCAATGCAACTAGCAGCGGCCATCCCCCCAGCCCCCTTCCCACGGCTGGCTTTGCACAGCCAGCCGGCTGCGGCGGCGCGGAGCAGTGCTCCGCGAAACCCCGCCTACGCCCAAGGGAAGTGGGTGACATTGGATCGCGGCCTGCGGCCGCTCCATGATCAACGCTCACTTTGCGCGTTCCAGCACCGCCGCATAGAAGCCGTCGGTGCCGTGCTGCTGCGGCGACAGGCGCATGTCCTCGCCGCAATCGATGACGATGCCCTG
>JACPUD010000046.1 GCA_016192435.1 Rhodocyclales bacterium
CGTCTGTCCAAGCTGGTCATGCGCGGCATGATGAAGGCGCGCTTCGGGCGCATCATCAACATCACTTCGGTGGTCGGCGAAGCCGGCAATCCGGGCCAGGCCAACTACGCTGCCGCCAAGGCCGGCGTCGCCGGCATGAGCCGCGCGCTGGCGCAGGAACTCGGCAGCCGCAACATCACGGTGAACTGCGTGGCGCCGGGTTTCATCGATACCGACATGACGCGAGCGCTGCCCGAGGCACAACGCGACGCCCTGCTCGGCAAGATTCCGCTGGGCCGTCTCGGACAGCCGGATGAGATCGCCGCCACCGTGGCGTTTCTGGCATCGAAGCGCGCCGGATACATCACGGGCAGCACACTGAATGTCAATGGCGGCATGTACATGGCTTGACCTGATGTCAAACCCGCGAGGGTGCCGGTGTTTTTGTTAAAATAAGCAGGTTTTTACCACCCGAACAACATAGGGAAGGAGTTTCAAGATGGAGAACATCGAACTACGCGTCAAGAAGATCGTCGCCGAGCAACTGGGCGTCAATGAGGCCGACATCAAGAACGAATCCAATTTTGTGGACGATCTCGGTGCCGATTCGCTCGACACGGTCGAACTGGTCATGGCGCTGGAAGAGGAGTTCGAATGCGAAATTCCCGACGAGGACGCAGAAAAGATCACCACCGTGCAGCAGGCGATTGACTACGTCAACGCCAATATCAAGAAGTAAGTTCAAACCCGTTCCAATCCTTTCGTTCGGAGTTCATCGTGTCGCGACGCCGTGTGGTCGTCACCGGTCTGGGCCTTGTCTCGCCGGTTGGCAATAGCGTTCCAGAAGCCTGGAGCAACCTGGTAGCCGGCAAGAGCGGCATCGGGCCGATCACCCGCTTTGATGCATCGGCCTTTGCGGCGCGCATTGCGGGTCAAGTGAAGGGTTTCGATGTTGCCGCCTATCTGTCGGCCAAGGAAGCGCGTCGGATGGATACCTTCATCCATTACGGCATGGCGGCCGGCATCCAGGCCTTCCGCGATTCAGGGATCGAGGTCAGCGCCGAAAACGCCGATCGCATCGGCGTCAACATCGGTTCGGGCATCGGCGGACTGCCGATGATCGAAGATACGCACAACGACTATCTGGGCGGCGGGCCGCGCAAGATTTCGCCTTTTTTCATTCCCGGCACCATCATCAACATGATCTCGGGCAACCTCTCGATCATGCTGGGTTTGAAGGGGCCGAATATTGCGGTGGTGACGGCCTGTACCACCGGTTTGCACGCGATCGGCATCAGTGCGCGCATGATCGAGTACGGCGATGCCGACGTGATGGTCTGTGGCGGCGCTGAAGCCACGACCACGCCGCTGGCCGTCGGCGGCTTCGGTTCGGCCAAGGCCTTGTCCACGCGCAACGACGATCCGGCCACGGCGAGCCGGCCCTGGGATCGGGATCGCGACGGCTTCGTGCTCGGTGAAGGCTCGGGCGTGATGGTGCTCGAAGAGTACGAGCACGCCAGGGCGCGGGGCGCGAAGATCTACGCCGAACTGGCTGGTTTCGGCATGAGCGGCGACGCCTACCACATGACCGCACCGGACACCGACGGTCCGCGGCGCAGCATGGTCAACGCGCTGAAGAATGCCGGCGTCAATCCCGATGAGGTGCAGTACGTCAATGCCCACGGCACCTCGACCCCGCTCGGTGACAAGAACGAGACCGAGGCCATCAAGCTGGCCTTCGGCGTCGAGGCGGCGAAGAAATTGGTAGTGAATTCGACCAAGTCGATGACCGGGCACCTGCTGGGCGGCGCCGGTGGACTGGAGTCGGTGGTCACGGTGCTCGCCGTGTATCACCAGGTCTCGCCGCCGACCATCAACATCTTCAACCAGGATCCTGAATGCGACCTGGATTACTGCGCCAATACCGCCAGGGAAATGAAGATCGATGTGGCGCTGAAGAACAACTTCGGTTTCGGCGGCACCAACGGCTCATTGGTCTTCCGCCGCATTTAGGCCCCCCGGGCGATGAAGCCGGTCGCCGCCCGTTCTGTTGCCATAGAGTCGTCGCGGCAGTTGCTGTTCGTCCAGTCGCTGGCCCACCTTGCCGCCGCTGCCGCGGTCCTGGCCAGCCATGTTCCTTCGTGGCTGGCGGCGCTGCTGCTGTTGCTGGTCGGCGCTTCCCTGGCGCGCCTGCGCCGGCTGTTGCCGGTCGCGGGTCTGGTGCTCGGTGGCGACGGCCGCCTGCAGACAGTTGACGCTGACGGCACGGCGAGCGAGGCCACGGTGCATCCGCATACGCTGGTGCTGTCCTTCCTGATCGTGCTGCTGTATCGGCAACATGGCCGCCTGCGCGCGCTGACGCTGCCCGGCGACAGCCTGAGCCAGGAAGATTTTCGCCAGTTGCGCCTCTGGCTGCGCTGGCGCTCGACCGCAGAGCAACCGGCCTGAGGCACCGGGCTGAGGCGCTGCTCGCTCGCGCCTAGCGCGGGTGCAGCACGGTGTCCAGTGCGCGCGGCAGGGTTTCCGGGTAGTCGCGGCTGAAGTGGAGTCCGCGGCTTTCGTGACGGCGTAGCGCGCTTTTGACGATCAGATGGGCCGTCAGCACCAGGTTGCGCAACTCGATGAGGTCGTTGCCCACTCGGTAGTTCACGTAGTACTCGTCGATTTCCTTTTCCAGCAGACGGATACGGTGCAGCGCGCGTTCCAGCCGCTTGTTGGTGCGCACGATGCCGACGTAGTCCCACATGAAGCGGCGCAGCTCCGCCCAGTTGTGGGAGATCACGATTTCCTCGTCGGCGTCGCGTACCCGGCTCTCGTCCCATTGCGGCAGATGCGGCAGCGGCTCCACCGGCGCCGCGAGGATGTCCTGTGCCGCCGCGGCGGAAAACACCACGCATTCGAGCAGCGAATTGGAGGCCAGCCGATTGGCGCCGTGCAAGCCGGTGAAAGTGGCTTCGCCGATCGCATAGAGACCGTTCAGATCGGTGCGCGCCGCCAGATCGGTGACCACGCCGCCGCAGGTGTAATGGGCGGCTGGCACCACCGGAATGGGTTCGCGAGTGATATCGATTCCCAGTTGCAGGCAGCGCGCGAGGATGGTCGGAAAGTGATCCTTGAGGAAGTCCGCCGACTTGTGCGTCATGTCGAGAAAAACGCAGTCGAGGCCATGGCGCTTCATTTCGAAGTCGATCGCACGGGCGACGATGTCGCGCGGTGCCAGTTCGGCGCGGCTGTCATGGTCGGGCATGAAGCGCGTGCCGTCGGGCAGGCGCAACAGGCCGCCCTCGCCGCGCAGGGCTTCCGAAATCAGGAAGGACTTGGCGTGCGGGTGATACAAGCAGGTCGGATGGAACTGGATGAACTCCATGTTCGCCACGCGGCAACCGGCACGCCAGGCCATGGCCACGCCATCGCCGGTGGCCGTGTCGGGATTCGTGGTGTAGAGATAGACCTTGCCGGCGCCGCCCGTGGCCAGTGCCGTGTAGCTGGCGCCCAGGGTCAGCACCCGGTCGCGGGCGATATCCAGTACATAAGCGCCGAGGCAGCGGTTGCGCGGCAGGCCGAGCTTGGCCGCGGTGATCAGGTCGACCGCAATGTGCCGTTCCATGACGGTGATATTGGGGTGTTTCCTTACCAGCTCGGTCAGGGTCTCCTGCACGGCGGTGCCGGTCGCATCGGCGGCGTGAATAATGCGGCGCTGGCCGTGGCCGCCTTCGCGCGTCAGGTGAAAGCCCAACGAGGAATCGTCGGGCGTGAAGGGAACGCCGCGCGCGATCAGCCAGTCGATCGCCTCGCGACCGTGCTCGACCACGAAGCGGGTGGCCGTCGGATCGCAGAGGCCGGCGCCGGCCGTGAAGGTATCGCTGACGTGGGCGTCGACCGTGTCGGCGGGGTCGAGGACTGCCGCGATACCGCCCTGGGCCCAGGCCGAGGCCGAGTCCGCCAGCAACTTTTTGGTGACCAGAGCCACCCGGCGGCTGTCCGCGAGCCGCAAGGCCAGCGACTGTCCGGCCAGTCCGCTGCCGATGATGAGGACGTCGAATTGCTGGATGGCGGCTGGATTCATGGGGCGGGACTATATCACTGCTCTGAGTGTGGAACTATTTGCACAGGTCCCGGTCATTGTCGGCAACGGCTGCGCTGCAACAGCCGAAACGATGACGAATGTGGGCTGAGTGGCTTGTTATACTCGCTTGCGGCCAAAGTGAAGCCGCGCAATTTATCTGGCGAGAATAAACGGCAAAGCCCATGGGAGATCGCGAAGCAGACCGGATCTTGGTCGAGCGTGTGCAGGCTGGCGACAAACAGGCTTTCGGCCTGCTGGTTGCCAAGTACCAGCGCAAGCTTGCACGTCTGATTTCGCGCATGGTGCGTGATTCAGCCGAGGTGGAGGATATTGTTCAGGACAGTTTCATTCGAGCTTACAGGGCCTTGCCGGGTTTTCGCAACGACAGCGCTTTTTATACCTGGCTGTACCGGATTGGCGTCAATACCGCAAAGAACTGGCTGATCACCCATGGCCGGCGCGCTTCGGCGACCACCGGGGTGGACAGCGAGGAGGCGGAAGGCTACGACGAAGCCGACCTGCTGCGCGACAGCGACACTCCCGAGCGCTTGTTGATGACCAAGCAGATCGGCCAGACGGTGAATGCGGCGATGGAAGCGCTGCCCGAGGATTTGCGCACGGCGATTGTCTTGCGCGAAATAGATGGATTGTCGTACGAGGAAATTGCCAAGGTAATGGACTGCCCGATTGGAACCGTACGTTCGCGGATCTTCCGTGCACGCGATGCGATTTCGGCGAAATTGAGGCCTCTGCTCGATGCGGCCCCGGACAAACGATGGTGAGAACATGAAGACACGAATTTCTGCCCTGATGGATGGCGAACTCGAAGTCCAGGAGATTCCCGAAACGCTGCGGGCGATACGCCACAGCGAGGAACTGCGCAGTCAATGGTGCGATTGCCAATTGATCGGTGCGGCCTTGCGGGGGGAGCGGGCACTCGACGTCGATGTCACGACACGCGTGATGTCGGCGCTTGAACTCGAACCGACGGTGATGGCGCCGGCACGGCGAACCACCGCCGACTGGCAGCGGCCGGTCCTGGCGCTGGCGGCGTCCGCCGCCGGCGTTGCGGTCGTGGCCTGGCTGGCCTTGTCGCCCGGTAGCGACGCGACGCCCGCCAGCAGCGGCAACCTGGCCGACGCCAAGGCGGCCGTGGTGGCGCAGGCGACGCCGCGGCTGCAGGAGTATCTGGTGGCACATCAGGCCTATGCACCGGCCGGCGCCATGGTCGGGGGTGCGCGCAATATCCGCACCGTTGCCGTATCGGGCGAGGGTCGCTGATGGCGTTTGTCCGCACCTCGCTGCTGCTCCTGTCCACAGTTCTGCTGCTTCCCTTTCCGGCCCTCGCCGACGAAGGGCTGGCCCTGTTGCAGCGTATCGCGCAAGGCTCCCGGGAGCTGACCTACAGCGGCACTTTCGTCTATCGCAGCGGCGGCAAGGTCGACACTTCGCGCATAGCCCATTCGCTGCGCGACGGCATTGAATTCGAGCGCATTGAGGCCCTCGACGGCAGCCCGCGCGAAGTGATCCGCGCCGGTGGCGAAGTCAAATGTTTTTTCCCGGACGAGAAGCTGGTCATAATAGAGAACCGCTCCATCGGGCGCGGATTCCCGGCCCTGCTGCCAGCCGGGCTGGGCAGCCTGCCGGAACACTATGCCATTCGCAGCGGCGGCCAGGGACGTGTTGCGGGCCTGAAGAGCCGCGCGGTATTGCTGCAGCCGCGCGACGACTTGCGCTATGGCCATGAGTTCTGGATGGATGCGGCCAGCGGCTTGCTGCTGAAGGCCAACCTGGTCGACGCGCGCGGCGAGACGCTGGAGTCCTTCGTCTTCACCCAGGTCAAGATCGGCGGCCCGCTCGAACAGGGGGCGTTGCAGCCGCGTTTCAATACCGGGCAGGTGCGGGTGCAGCAGGTGCGGACGACGGAACTGAAGCCGGACGACATGGACTGGATGTTTCGCACCCTGCTGCCGGGCTTCCGCAAAGTGGTGTCGATGAAGCGGCAGACCGCTCCCGAGCATCCGGAAAGCCTGCACGTGGTGTTCTCCGATGGCCTGGCATCGATCTCGGTATTCATCGAGCCCGGCGGTTCGACCGGCGACGCCGATACGGTGGACACGCTGGGCCCGGTCAACGTGTATCGGCGCCAGCTCGGCGATCATCGGGTGGTGGTCATGGGCGAGGTGCCGGCGCTGGCCGTCAGGCGGCTCGGCGACGGCGTCGAACGGAGACGCAAATGAACCAGTGCGAAGCGGTGGTGGTGGCCGTGTCCGGCGAGGAGACCTGGGTTGAAGTGCCCGGGCGCGCCCCCAGTTGTGGCAACTGCAAGACTGCAGACGCCTGTCAGACCGGTCTGCTCGGCTTGAGCGCAGCGCCGCGCCGCTACCAGGTGGCGAATTCGATCGGGGCGCGCGTGGGCGACCGCGTGCAACTGACCGTAGCCGGCGGCACCCTGTGGCGCGCGTCGCTGATGTCCTACGTGCTGCCCCTGCTGCTGGCGGTTGCCGGAGCAGCCGTCGGGCAGTCGCTGGGCGGCGATGTGGGGGCGGTGATGGGGACGCTGGCGGGTCTCGGCGGCGGTCTTGTCCTGTTGCGCCGGAATGAACTGCGTGCGCGGCGCGAAGGCAGTTTATATACCTTGCAGGTTCAGACCAGGGAAGTACGATTCAAGGAGCAAACATGAAGAAACTTGTCGCCTCTCTCGCGCTGGCGTGTTGCGTTGCGCTGCCCTTGCAGGCATACGCCCGCGATCTGCCCGACTTTACCGAACTGGTCGAAAAGCAGGGCGCCACGGTAGTCAATATAAGTACGACCCAGGTTATCAAGGGGCGCCGCAGCGGTCCGCAGCAGTTTCCCTTCGACGGCGACGACGCGACGCAGGAACTGCTGCGCCGCTTCTTCCCGGGACAGATTCCGAATCATCCCGGCGTACCGCAGGAATTCAAGAACCGCTCGCTCGGTTCCGGCTTCATCGTCAGTGCCGACGGCCATATCCTGACCAATGCGCATGTGGTCGACGGGGCCGACGAAGTGCTGGTCAAGCTCACCGACAAGCGCGAGTTCAAGGCCAAGGTGCTGGGTGCCGACAAGCGCACCGACGTGGCGCTGATCAAGATCGAAGCCAGCAATCTGCCGGTGGCCAAGCTGGGCGATTCGGTCAAGCTCAAGGTCGGCGAATGGGTGGTGGCGATCGGCTCGCCCTTCGGCTTCGAGAACACCGTCACCGCCGGCATAGTCAGTGCCAAGGGGCGCTCGCTGGCGAACGAGAATTACGTGCCCTTCATCCAGACCGACGTGGCGATCAATCCGGGCAACTCGGGCGGGCCGCTGTTCAACCTGAAGGGCGAGGTGATCGGCATCAATTCGCAGATCTATTCCCGTTCCGGCGGTTCCATGGGCCTGTCCTTTGCGATTCCGATCGATCTGGCGATCGACATCCAGAATCAGCTCAAGTCCAAGGGCAAGGTCAGCCGTGGCCGCCTCGGCATCGGCATCCAGGAGGTCAGCAAGGAACTGGCGGAGTCCTTCAATCTCGGCAAGCCGCAGGGGGCGCTGGTCGCCTCGGTGGAAAAGGGCTCGGCGGCCGACAAGGCCGGGATAGAGGTCGGCGACATAATCCTCAAGTTCGACGGCAGGGTGGTGAACGAGTCCGCCGATCTGCCGCGCATGGTGGGATCCACCCGTCCCGGCAGCAAGTCGGTGGTGCAGGTCTGGCGCAAGGGCGCCACCCGCGACCTCGGCGTCACGGTCGGCGAACTGGCGGAGGAAGACGACAAGACGCGCCTTGCCAGCCGTGGCGGCAAGCCGGCCGAACCCCAGGCGGCGAACCGGCTCGGGCTGGTGCTGGCGGTGCCGAACGCGGAGCAGAAGCGGGCACTGGGCATCCAGCACGGCTTGATCGTCGAGGACGTCAAGAACGGCGGAGCCCGTTCCGAACTTCGCTCCGGCGACATCATCCTCTCGGCGATCGTCAAGGGCAGCCAGACTGACATCAAGTCGCTGGCGCAGTTCAACGACATGCTGCAGGGCGTTGAAAAGGGAGGCACCATGACCTTGCTGGTGCGGCGTGGCGATGCGCAGACCTTCATCACCCTCAAGAGTCCGTCCGATAAATAAGCCGCCGCAGTTGCGGCTGTTCAGCCGCAACTATTGCCATCTGTGCCACGACATGCTCGCTGCGCTGGAAATCCTGCGCAGCGAGCCGGACGTACCGTTTTTCGATATCGAGGTGCTGGATGTCGATGCCGATCCGGCCCTCGAAGCGAAGTACGACGAACTGGTGCCGCTGCTGGCCGATGGCGAGGGCCGGGAACTATGCCACTACTTCCTCGACGCCGCGAAAGTGCGTGAGTATTTGGGTGCTTTAGGCTAAAATCCGCCCCTTGCTTTTTAAGTCTCCAAGGTGCTCAAGAGCTTGAATGAGCGCCTTTTTTGTTGACCCCATGGATCACATCCGCAACTTCTCCATCATTGCCCATATCGACCACGGCAAATCCACGCTGGCCGACCGCATCATCCATCGCTGCGGCGGCCTGTCCGACCGTGAGATGGAAGCGCAGGTGCTTGATTCGATGGATATCGAACGCGAGCGCGGGATCACCATCAAGGCCCAGACCGCGGCCCTCAGCTACACCGCGCGCGATGGCAAGACCTACAACCTGAACCTGATCGACACCCCGGGGCACGTGGACTTCTCCTACGAGGTGAGCCGCTCGCTGTCCGCCTGCGAGGGCGCGCTGCTGGTGGTCGACGCCTCGCAGGGCGTCGAGGCGCAGACCGTGGCGAACTGCTACACGGCGATCGAACTCGGCGTCGATGTGGTGCCGGTGCTGAACAAGATCGACCTGCCGGCGGCCGACCCCGACAACGCGCGGCAGGAAATCGAGGACGTGATCGGCATCGACGCGACCGACGCGATCCTCTGTTCGGCCAAGACCGGGCTCGGTGTCGATGACGTGCTGGAAGCCGTGATCGCCCGCATCCCGCCGCCCAAGGGCGATCCCGCTGCGCCCTTGAAAGCCCTGATCATCGACTCCTGGTTCGACAACTATGTCGGCGTCGTGATGCTGGTGCGTGTGGTAGACGGCAGCCTGCGTGCCAAGGACAAGATACTGCTGATGGCGGAAGGCTCGCAGCATCTGTGCGAACAGGTTGGCGTATTCACGCCGAAGTCGGTGACCCGCCCCGAATTGCGTGCCGGCGAGGTCGGCTTCATCATCTCCGGCATCAAGGAACTCGATGCCGCCAAGGTGGGCGATACCGTCACCATCGCCGATCGCCGCGCCATCGAGCCGCTGCCCGGCTTCAAGGAAATCAAGTCGCAGGTGTTCGCCGGGTTGTATCCGATCGAATCCAACCAGTACGACAGCCTGCGCGACTCGCTGGAAAAGCTCAAGCTCAACGATGCTTCGCTGCACTACGAGCCGGAAGTCTCGCAGGCGCTGGGCTTCGGCTTCCGCTGCGGCTTCCTCGGCCTCTTGCACATGGAGATCGTGCAGGAACGCCTGGAACGCGAATTCGACCAGGACCTGATCACCACCGCGCCGACCGTGGTGTACGAAGTCCTGATGCGCGACGGAACCACGATCCAGGTGGAAAACCCGGCCAAGCTGCCGGAAGTGCAGAAGATGGAGGAAATCCGCGAGCCCATCATCACCACCAAGATTTTCGTGCCGCAGGAATACCTCGGTTCGGTGATCACCCTGTGCGAGCAGAAGCGCGGCTCGCAGGTGAACATGGCCTACCACGGCCGCCAGGTGCAACTGACCTACGACATGCCGATGGCCGAAGTGGTGATGGACTTCTTCGACAAGCTGAAGTCGGTGTCGCGCGGCTACGCCTCGCTCGACTACGAGTTCAAGGAATATCGCGCCGCCGACGTGGTCAAGCTCGACGTGCTGATCAACGGCGACAAGGTCGATGCTTTGTCGCTGATCGTGCATCGCGCCAACGCGCCGTATCGCGGCCGCGAGCTGGCGGCCAAGATGCGCGAGCTGATTCCGCGCCAGATGTACGACGTCGCGATCCAGGCGGCGATCGGCTCGACCATCGTCGCCCGCGAGAACGTCAAGGCCATGCGCAAGGACGTGCTGGCCAAGTGCTACGGCGGCGACATCACGCGCAAGAAGAAATTGCTGGAAAAGCAGAAGGCCGGCAAGAAGCGCATGAAGCAGGTCGGCAGCGTCGAAATTCCGCAGGAGGCTTTCCTCGCGGTGTTGCGTGTGGGTGACAAATGAACTTTGCACTGATACTTTTCATACTCGTGGTAGCCACCGGCATCGTCTGGGCCTTCGATTATTTCTGGGCCAGCAAGAAGCGCCCGGCGGACGCCAAGGATCCCTGGTGGGTCGAATACGGCGGCAGTTTCTTCCCCGTCATCCTCGCGGTTTTCCTGCTCCGCTCGTTTCTCGTCGAACCCTTCAAGATTCCCTCGGGATCGATGATTCCGACCCTGCTGGTGGGCGATTTCATTCTGGTCAACAAATACACCTACGGCGTGCGCCTGCCGGTGCTCAACAAGAAAGTCGTTGCGCTCAATTCGCCTCAGCGCGGGGACGTGGTGGTGTTTCGCTACCCGCCGGATCCTTCGCTTGACTACATCAAGCGCGTGGTCGGCCTGCCGGGCGACAAGGTGGTCTACCGCAACAAGAAGCTGAGCGTCAATGGCAAGGAAATCGTGCAGAAGAAGACCGACGATTACCTCGATCGCGACCGCCTGTTCTACACCCCGCGCTTCGTCGAAACACTGGGCAGCGTGGACCATCAAATCCTGGTCGAGGCCGATGCGCCATCCTTCGTCCAGCAAAGCGTGCGCTTTCCGTACGCCGACAAATGTCACTACAATAGCGAGGGCGTGAGTTGCGAGGTTCCGCCCGGGCACTATTTCATGATGGGCGACAATCGCGACAATTCGCAGGACAGCCGTTTCTGGGGCTTCGTTCCCGACGAAAACCTGGTCGGCAAGGCTTTCTTCATCTGGTTCAATTTTTCCGATCTGAAGCGGATCGGCTCATTCAACTAGGGGCAAACATGAAATTTCAGCGTGGTCTCAGCCTGAACGGTATGGTGCTCATCGGCGTCGGCTTGGGCCTGGTCGCCCTGCTGGCGATGAAGGCCTTGCCGCCCTGGATCGAGTATGGCAACGCGCTCAAGGCGATCAAGGGCACCGCCGGCGACAACAGCCTCAAGGAGGCGACCGTGGCGCAGGTGCGGGCGGCCTACGGCAGGCGTGCCGACATGGACGATGTCAAGAGCATTCCGCCGGCGGATATCGAGATCACGAAGGAAGGCGGCGAGCTGGTGATCACCTTCGCCTATTCGAAAAAGATTCCGCTGTTCGGCAACGCCAGCCTGGTCTTCGATTTCGAGGGCAGCAGCGCCAAGTAATGAAGCCACAGCGCCTGGAGGCGGCCCTGGGTCACGGCTTTGGCCGGCCGGAGTTGCTGCGCCAGGCGCTGACCCATCGCAGTTTCGGTGCTTCGCACAACGAGCGCCTGGAGTTCCTCGGCGACTCCCTGCTCAACTGCGTCGTCGCGGCTGCCCTCTACCAGCGCTTTGCCGCACTCAAGGAAGGCGAGCTTTCGCGCTTGCGCGCCAGCCTGGTGCGGCAGGAAACCCTGGCCGAGATCGCGCGCGGCCTGGGCCTCGGCGAGCTGCTGCAACTGGGCGAGGGCGAGTTGAAGAGCGGCGGCGCCCAGCGCCCCTCGATTCTCGCCGATGCGCTGGAGGCGCTGTTCGGCGCGATCTACGTCGATGCCGGCTTCGATGCGGTGCGCCGCGTCATCGAGCGTCTGTACCAGCCGGCCATGACGCGCATCGATCCCAACGACAGCGGCAAGGATCCGAAAACCGCCTTGCAGGAAATCCTCCAGGGGCGGCATCTGCCGCTGCCGCGCTACACGCTGCTGGCGACCAGCGGCGAGGCGCATGCCCAGCAGTTCGAGATCGAATGCGTGGTAGCCGATCTGGGCATACGCAGCACCGGCACCGGCGGCAGCCGGCGCATTGCCGAGCAGCAGGCCGCGCAGCGCGCCATAGCCGAGATCAAATCATGAACCCAGCATTCCGCACCGGTTATCTGGCCGTCATCGGCCGGCCCAACGTCGGCAAATCGACCCTGACCAATCGCCTGGTCGGCGCCAAGGTCAGCATCACCTCGAAGAAGGCGCAGACCACGCGCCACCGCATCCACGGCGTGCTGACCACGGACCATGCCCAGTTCATCTTCGTCGATACGCCGGGTTTCCAGATGACCCACAAGAACGCACTGAACCGCCTGATGAACCGCAGCGTGACCTCGACCTTCGCCGATGTCGACGTGATCCTGCTGGTGGTCGAGGCGGGCAACTGGGGCAACGGCGAAGCCGAGATCCTGCGCATGTTGCCTGCCGGCACCCCGGTCGTGCTGGTGATCAACAAGATCGACCGCCTGACCGACAAGAAGGAGCTGCTGCCCTTCATCGCCAAGGTATCCGCATTGCATGAATTCGCCGAGCTGGTGCCGCTGTCGGCCGAAAAAGGCATCGGCACCGACGAGCTGCTCAGTACCGTGGCGCGCTACCTGCCGGAAGGGCCGCCGGTGTTCGACGCCGACGACATCACCGACCGCTCGGAGCGCTTCATGGCCTCCGAAATCCTGCGCGAAAAGCTGTTCCGCAATCTCGGCGAGGAACTGCCCTACGGCATCGCCGTCGAGATCGAGAAGTTCGAGCAGGAAGGCGATCTGCGCCGCATCCACGCCGCGGTGATCGTCGATCGCGCCGGGCACCGTTCCATCGTCATCGGCAAGGGCGGCGAGCGCATGAAGCGCATCTCGACCGACGCGCGCAAGGAAATGGAAACCCTGTTCGGCGCCAAGGTCTGGCTCGAGACCTGGGTCAAGGTCAAGGGCGGCTGGGCCGACGACGAGCGGGCACTGAAATCCCTGGGATACGATTGAGCGCCGTCCGCCGGGCCGCCCCAAGGACGGCGCAGCCAACCCCATGGAGCGAGCGCAGCTCGCGAACCATGGTCACCCCCTTCCTCGGGGAGGGGGCTGGGGGGAGGGCATCTTCGTGAGTAAACGCGTCGATGGGCAGGCGGCGTATGTCCTGCACCTGCATCCCTACAGCGAGACCAGCCTGGTGGTCGATGTCTTCACCCGCGAGCATGGCCGCGTGCCGCTGCTGGCGCGCGGGGCGCGGCGCCCGCGTTCGGCCATGCGCGGCCTGCTGATGTCCTTCCAGCCGCTGGAACTGGGCTGGTTCGGCGGCGGCGAAGTCAAGACTTTGGCCCGCGCCGAATGGCTCGGCGGCATGCCGCTGCTGGGCGGGCGTTGCCTGCTGCTCGGCTATTACCTGAACGAACTGCTGCTCAAGCTGCTGCCGCGCGAGGATGCCCACGCCGCGCTGTTCGACGCTTATGCCGCGGCCCTCTACGCCCTGGCTGCGGGCGGCGCCGACGCGCCGGAATTGCGGCGCTTCGAGAAGACGCTGCTGAAGGAACTCGGCTACGGCCTGACGCTGGACGTCGACGTCGACAGCGGCCTGCCGGTGGCGGCGGAGCAGGAATACGCCTTCCTCATCGAACGCGGCCCGGTGGCAAGAGTTGGCGCTGGCGATACGGCGTCGGGCGAGGCGCCGCGCCTGCACGGCAAGACCCTGCTCGACATGGCGGCCGACGACTATGCCGATCCGCGCACGCGGCTCGAAAGCCGGCAGCTCATGCGAACTTTGATAGCGCACCACCTGGGCGGCAAGCCGCTGCAGTCGCGGCGGGTTTTCATCGAATTGCAGGAACTATGACTACTTTTCCCCCAGCCCCTTTTTCGAGAAAAGGGGTGACGGTTGTTCGCGGGCCAGGCCCGCTCCATGTGTTGGCTGTTCCTCCTTGGGGCGGCCCGGCGGAGGAACCATGATCGAACTTGGCGTCAACATAGACCACGTGGCAACCGTGCGCGAGGCGAGAAAAACCCACGAGCCCGATCCGGTCTGGGCCGCCGTCGAAGCGCACCTCGGCGGCGCCGACGGCATCACCGTGCACTTGCGCGAGGATCGCCGCCACATCCAGGACCACGACGTGCGGCGCCTGCGCGAGCTGACCCACATCAAGCTCAACCTCGAAATGGCCGCCACCGACGAGATGGTCGGCATCGCCTGCGCGCTGAAGCCCGAGATGGCCATGCTGGTGCCCGAAGGCCGCCACGAAATCACCACCGAAGGCGGCCTCGACGTGGCCGGCCAGGAAGCCCGTCTGCGCGAGGTGGTGGCGCGCCTCGCCGCGGCCGGCATCGTCACCAGCGTCTTCATCGATGCCGAACTGCCGCAGCTCGAAGCCGCCGCCCGCATCGGCGTGCGCGTCTGCGAAATCCACACCGGCCCCTATGCCCATGCCTTCTTCAACCAGGGCCGCGACAGGGAAAGCCCGGCCGTGGTCGCCGAGCTGAACAAGATACGCAGCGCCGGCGCCGCGATCCGCGCAGCCGGCATGCGCTTCAACGCCGGTCACGCGCTGAACTACTTCAACGTGCAGCCGGTGGCCGCGTTGCCGGGAGTGCGCGAACTGCACATCGGCCACGCCATCGTCAGCCGCGCCATCTTCGTCGGTATGCGTGAAGCCGTCGCCGAAATGAAGCGCCTGCTGCGCGAGGCGCAGTGCGGGTGATGGCCGAGTACCATTTTCCCGTTCCATGGAACGGGCTGACCGGTCACCTCCCCCGCCCGGTGGGGGAGGATGGGAGGGGGTGCCCATTGAAACGTGATCGTGTGCGGGCGAGCCCGTCGGTCACGACGGGCGACCGCACATGATCCACGGCATCGGCACCGACATCGTCGCCGTGAAGCGCATGGCCGACTACTTCCAGCGCCACGGCGAGCGCGGACTGGAGAAAATGCTGGCGCCGGAAGAACGCGAGGCCTGCCGCGGCAGCCTCGACCCCGCGCGTTTCCTGGCCAAGCGCTTCGCCGCCAAGGAGGCGCTGGGCAAGGCCTTCGGCACCGGCGTGCGCGCGCCGCTGCTGCTGCCCGAGATCGCCGTCGCCCACGACGAACTCGGCAAGCCGTGCTTCAGCTACTCGCCCAGTCTCGCCGCGCATTTCGCCGAGCGCGGTCTGAGCGCCCATCTCTCCATCAGCGACGAGCAGGACTACGCCGTCGCCTTCGTCATACTGGAAAAATCATGAACAGTCTGCCGCTCGGCCCGCTGATGATAGACATCGCCGGCCTCGAACTCTCCGCCCTCGACCGCGAGCGCCTCGACCACCCGCTGGTCGGCGGCGTGATCCTGTTCGCCCGCAACTACCGCGACACTGCCCAGCTCACCGCGCTGTGCGCCGCGATCCACGCCCTGCGCAGCCCGGCGCTGCCGATCGCCATCGACCACGAGGGCGGGCGCGTGCAGCGCTGCCGCGCGGGTTTTACCCATGTGCCGCCGATGCGCCGCCTGGGCGAGCTGTGGGACCGCGACCGCGCCGCCGCGCGCCAGGCCGCCACCGACCTCGGCTACCTGCTGGCCGCCGAGCTGCGCGCCTGCGGCGTCGATTTCTCCTTCACTCCGGTGCTCGACCTCGACTGGGGCCCCAGCGGCGTGATCGGCGACCGCGCCTTCCACAAGGACCCGGATGCCGTCGCCGAACTGGCGGGCGCCCTGATCGCAGGCCTACGCGCCGCCGGCATGGGCTGCTGCGGCAAGCATTTTCCCGGCCACGGCTGGGTCGCCGCCGACTCGCATCTGGCGATCCCGGTCGATGAGCGCAGCTTGGCCGAGATGGAAGCCGACCTCACGCCCTACCGGCGTCTCAAGCTCGACGCCGTGATGCCGGCGCATGTGATCTACCCTCAGGTCGATGCCCGGCCCGCCGGTTTCTCGCCGGTCTGGCTGGAAAAGCTGCGCAAGGAATTCGCCTTCGACGGCGTGATCTTCAGCGACGACCTCTCGATGGAAGGCGCCGCCTTCGCCGGCGACATGGTGCAGCGCGCCGCAGCCGCCTGGAACGCCGGTTGCGACGTGCTGCTGATCTGCAATGCGCCCGATGCCGTCGCCACGGTGCTGCAGAACTGGCAGCCCGCCGCCGATCCGCTGCGCGCCGCGCGCCTCGCGCGGCTCTCGCCGCCGGCCGGCTGGCAGCAGGATGCGGCGCGCTACGCGGCGGGCAGGGCGGCGGTGGAGAGCCTCACGGCCTGATGCGTGGATTGCAGGAGTCGGCGCTGACAGCAAGCCGAAGGTAGCGCACAGCAAGGCGCCCGGCTGCCAATTGATGACGCCCCTTTAGCGCAGACAGGTTGGGCGTCGGCGTTGTGACACTGGACAAGCGGCGGCTGCGGATGTACAGTAACACGTACATATCAGGAGCCCAACCATGGATGCAATTACCTACACCACCGTTCGCGCAAACCTCGCCAGCGCAATGGACCGCGTTTGCGAAGACCACGAAGCGCTGATCATCACGCGCAACGGCGAACAGTCCGTCGTTATGCTCTCGCTCGAAGACTACAAGGCGCTGGAAGAAACCGCTTACCTTCTGCGCACGCCGGCCAACGCGAAGCGCCTTCTGTCGGCCGCTGCACAACTGGGCGCCGGCAAGGGTGTCGAGCGGAAGCTGGGCAAGTGAAGCTGGTCTTCGCCGACGAGGCGTGGGAAGACTACCTGGACTGGCAGAAGCAAGACAAGCGCATGGTGGAGCGAATCAACAAATTGATTCGCGAGACACAGCGCGAGCCTTTCTCGGGCGTGGGTAAACCGGAGCCTTTGAAACATGCGCTTTCAGGGTTCTGGTCGCGCCGGATAACAGATGAGCATCGCATGGTCTATCGCGTCGAGAATGATGCGCTGCTGATCGCTCAGTTGCGGTTCCATTACTGAAACGCCCAATGTGCGGCGCCGGCCGCCCGGCGCGGCCAGAGGTGCATGGCCGTCATCATGGTCGCGTGGCCGCCAGCGCCAGTAGCAGGACCGACCACCAGGCGCCGATCCCCATTTGCACCGCGAACGCGGTGAAACGCAGCGTAACGGCAGTTGCGGATGTCGATGCCAAGTGGATCAGCGATTGCAGGATGCGCGCCGCCAGCAGGACGTAGGCCAGCGGGTCGGTCAGTGCCGATTGGCCTGCGGCCACGGCGACCAGCATCAGGCCGCCGAAAATCGGCAGGCCTTCGAGGCAGTTGGCATGCGCCCGGGCCAGGCGCTGCATGAAGGGCGAAAGATTCGAGTTGTCGGGACAAAAGCCGTTGGCCGGCACCGCCCCGCTGATCACCAGCCAGGAACGAATGGTTTCCATCAGCAGCAGCAGCGCCAGGGTCCAGGCGACGAATCCCGTGAGGGCGGCGAGTGTGTTGGTCATGTTCGATCAGTCCTTTCTGCGTTGCAAGGCGCGTGATCCAAGAGTTGGCGCTGGTGAAACGGCGCTGGGCAAGCATTGATGCAATCTTGGGCGCGCACTACAAGGCCGGCTCATGTGCCGACCGTTTGCTCCTGTGGCCACTCGAGGTGGGGGTTGATCGCCTTGATGCCGGCCCATTCGAGAAAGCCGACCAGGAACCCGGTGGCAAAGACTTCCGGCATCTAGTGTGTCCACACACGCAGTAATTAAAGGGGTCAGAGTGAATAGCAAAAACCAAACAATTCCGACCACTCTTGGATAGACATACGTCGATTGGATTAGACGATTTATCCGGCATTTTTGCAAGAGCAGGGAAAGCTACGGTTCGCGACGGCGGATCGGCGTGGCGCCAGCGCCAACTCTTGTTCAGACTTCGAGGCGGCCGACTTTGCTGCGCTGGTGGCGGTTGTTGGCGATCAGGGCGATCAGCACGATGGCGGCGCCCATCAGTTCGAGGGCGCCGGGGATTCGGCCCTGGGCGATGGCGATCAGGTAGGTGATGACGGGGGTGAAGTTGGCGAACAGGCCGGCGTTGAGGGGGCCGAGTCTGGCCACGCCCATGTTCCAGAACAGGATGCCGAAGACCGAGACGCAGAGGATGATGAAGGCGAGCTGCGGCCACACGGCGATCAGTTGCTCGGCGCGCGGCGGCTGGCTGTGGCCGGCCAGCGTGGCGATGGCGACGGCGGCCATGATGGCGAACCAGCCCAGCGCGCAGGACAGCGCGGTGTAGCGCACCGGCGACCAGCCGGGGAACTGCTGCCCGCCCAGGGTGTAGGCGGTCCAGAACAGCGAGGCGAGGAACACCAGGCCGTTGCCCAGCGCGTCGCCGCCGGTCAGGCGCGCGAGTTCGCCCGAGGTGATGACGAACAGTTCGCCGACCAGGGCCAGCGCGATGGCCGCGAGCGTGAAGTTGTCGGGCCGGCGATGGGTGTGCCACCACTGGAACAGCGCGACCTGGATCGGCCCCAGCGCGAGGATCATGCCGCTGATTTCGGGCCGCGTCAGCTTGAGGCCTTCGAACAGGCAGACGCCGAAGCCGGCGAAGCCGAGGCTGCCGAACAGCACGATTTTCCACAACTGGCCGTCGGTGGAGAGCGCGGCGCGGCCTTCGCGCACCCAGAGCAGGCCGATGAAGATCAGGGCCGCGGTGCCGTAGCGCATCGCGGTCAGCCAGTAGGGATCGACCATTTGCAGGGCCGATTTGCCGACTGGCAGGAAGCCGCCCCAGATGGCGATCACCAGCAGCATGTAGATCGTGCCGCGGCGGTGGTTGCGTTGTGCCGGCGTCATCGCGGCCTCAGAGTTGCAGCGTGCCGCCGGCCAGGTGCCGCGACTGCGCGAGGCGGGCCAGGGTCGGCAGCAGGTTGAGTCCGCTGTCGCGTTTGAGCTGCTGCGCGGCTGCCTTGAGTTCTTCGAGAGTAGGCGCTGGCGACCCGCCGACCGCGCCCAGCGCGATGGCATTGCCGCTGTCGCAGGAGGGAAAGGCGATGGCGCGGCCGGCGAAGGCTTCTTCGAGGCGCTTGACGCTCTTGCCGAAATCCTTGCGCCGCGACAGCAGGTTTACGCACAGCAGGCCGTCGTCGGCGAGCCGGGAGCGGCAGTCGAGGTAGAAGGGCAGGGTGTCGAGGCGGCCGGTGCGGGCGTCGGCATCGAAGCCGTCGACCAGGATCAGGTCGTAGCGCTGCCGGCTTTCGATGACGAAGTCGGCGCCGTCGCCGAAGCGGATGTCGATGCGCTGCCCGTCCTCGGGCAGCTTGAAGAACTGCCGCGCCGCGGCTTCCACGCGCGGTTCGATTTCGATCACGGTCAGCTTCGCCTGCGGCCGGTGGCGATACAGGAACTTGGTCACCGAGGCCGCGCCGAGGCCTATCTGTAAGACCTTGCGCGGCCAGTCCGCGCCGTGCAGCAGCAGCGGCACCATCATTTCGCGCGTGTAGTCGAGCTCCAACGCAAAGGGCCGCGCGATGCGCATCGCGCCCTGCACCCAGCTCGAACCGAAATGCAGGTAGCGGACGCCGGCTTCCTCGCTGATGTCGATGTTCAATGCAGAATACGGCCGCTGGGCGGGAACAGCTCGTCGACGATCTCGGGCCCGAAGCGGTATTCGTGGCCGCAGATCTCGTCCTCGATGGCGATCGCCTCGGCGTCGGCGAGCATGGCCTCGACTTCTTCGCGGCCCAGCGAGAGCAGCATGTTGCGCACCTTCTCCTCGTCGCGCGGACAGTACCAGGCGGCCTGGCGCGCGGGATACAGGCGCACGGTTTCTTCGGCGAAGAGCCGGGTCAGCAGGATTTCAGGCGGCAGCGCGAGTTCCTCGGGGCGCACCGTGGCGGCGAGCTGCTCGATGCGGTTCCAGCCGTCGGCGTCGCGCAGGTCGGCGCCCGGCAGTTTCTGCAGGAACAGGCCGCAGGCGGTGTCGGCGGTGGCCGCCAGCCACAGCCGTGCCGGCTGCTGCTCGGACTGCGCCAGGTAGTGTTCGAAGATCGTCGCCAGGGTGTTGCCCAGCAGCGGCACCACGCTCTGGTAGGGCGTCTGCGCCGACTGCGGCTGCAGGGTCAGCACCAGCCTGCCGTCGCCGAGCAGGTCGGCGACGCCGCCGACATGGGCTTCGGCGTCGGCCGCCAGCTCGCTCTTGGCCATGCCGCGCAGATGCAGTTGTTCGTTGCAGTCCATCACCAACATCGACACCGGGCCGTGGCCCTGCACCTGGAAGGAGAGGCGCCCGGGGGTCTTCAGGTTGCTGCCGATCAGCGCCGTGACGGCGGCCAGCTCGCCGAGCAGGTCGCGCACCGGCGCCGCATAGTTGCGCCGCGCGGCGATCGCCGCCCAGGACGGGCCGAGCTGCACCAGCGCGCCGCGGATGTCGAGGTCTTCCAGCAGAAAGGCGTGCACCGCGTCCATCGGATTCCTAGCGCACGAAGCTGTCGAACATGGTCGGGTCGAAACCGACCAGGTACTGCCCGGCGTCGTTTTCCACCACCGGGCGGCGGATCACGCTGGGGTGTTCCATCATCAGCGCCACGGCCTGGCCCTGCGTGGTGATCGCCTGCTGTTCGGGCGTCAGCTTGCGCCAGGTCGGGCCCTTGGTATTGACCAGCGTCTGCCAGCCCATGGCGCGGCACCACTGCACCAGGCGATCGTGCGGCACGCCGAGTTTCTTGTAGTCGTGGAACTCGTAGCTGATGCCGTTGGAATCGCACCAGGCGAAGGCCTTCTTCATGGTGTCGCAATTCTTGATGCCGAAAATTCTTATCATGGTGTTAGCGTGAAACGACCGGATTGGTCACCGGCAATATCGAGCGAAGCGAGCCGACTGGGAACCCCCCGCGAGGGGGGCGAAGGGGGGCGGGCCGATCTTGCTCGCCCATGGCAAAACGGCGGTGTGAAGGTTTCATGATTTTCGGGTGATTCTCGAAGTCAAGGGCGTTGGGGGAGAGCCGAATCATAACAAACGCGGCATAATCGCCGGCCATGAATGAGCCTATCCGCAGCGAGGCGCAACGACGCGCCGACGAGATCGCGATTTTCCAGGCCGAGCTGGCGCGCCTCGACAGCGAAGGCGTGCTGCATCTCGATGCGGCCCAGCAGCAGGCAGTGCGCGAGCACCACGCGGCCTTGCTGGCGAGCTTCGCCGGCCGCTTCGACATCGACCGCGATGCGCAGGCCAGGCAGTTGTCGCTGGGCATGCGCGTGGCGTCCTTCCTCGGCGCGCTGGCGCTGGCGGCCAGCGTGTTCTTCCTCTTCTACCAGTTCTGGGGCAATTTCGA
>JACPUD010000047.1 GCA_016192435.1 Rhodocyclales bacterium
CAGTGCCGCCGGAACCATGATCACGCCGCCGACGCGAGGAGTCGGCGCGCTGTGCAGCGATCGCAGATTGGGCGTATCGATTGCCAGATATCCGGCCCAGCCGCGGCCAAGCAGCAAGTGCAGGGTGGCGACGGTCAGGGCGAATGCGATCGGCGGCGTCCAGAATAATCCGCTCATGACTCGTCAATCGACATGTTTTGATCGCTCATCGAACAGGCGCTGCAGAAAATCTTCCATTGCTGTCGTCACCCGCTCGGCACTGAATTCCTCGCGCGCCCGACGCTGGCCGGCTGCTCCAAGTTCCCGTCGCAACGACGCGTCGCGGATCAGGATTTCGAGCTTGTCGGCCAGCTCGGCGACATTGCCGGGCTGGTGCAGAAACCCCGTTTCTCCATCAAGCACGGCGTCGGTGATGCCGTAGATCCGCGACGCCACGACCGGCAGGCCCGCCGCACCGGCCTCGATCAGGACCAGACCGAAGCCTTCGCGGTAGCTCGGCAGGCAAAACACATCCGCGGCAGCCATGTAATCCTCCACTGCCTGCGTATAGCCGACTCGATGAACTTTCGGATTATCGCGGAAAAGCGCGTCGAATCCCTCTTCGGCGGGGCCGACCAGCAACAGGTGCAAATCAGGAAAGTTCGGGCCCAGTCCGTCGAAGGCCTGGATCAGGTCGGCAATGCCCTTGTCCCGCGTCAAGCGACCGACGAAGAGCAGGCAGCAGGCATCTTCGTCGATGGCCAACTGCGAACGGATCCGGCTTCTGGCACTCGCATCCGGTTGAAAACGCCCCACATCCACGCCCGCCATCGATCCGTTTGCCAGCACCTCGATTTTCTGCGGACCGACGACGCCCTGATCGATCAGGTACTGCCGCTGGGAGCCGCTGTCCGCCAGCAGGCGCGTCGCGCACAGCGCCATCAGGCGGTCCATGCTTTTCAGCAGCCAGCGCGAGAAGCCTCGACGCGTGGCCCATACCTGTCCGGTGAAACAATGCACGCGACGCTGCACACCGGCCAGCCAGGCCGCGATCATCGCCAGCAAGCCACCCTTGGGCGTCATGCTGAGCACCAGGTCGAACCGCTCGCGATGGAAAAAGCGCGTCAGCAGCCACAGGGTCCTGAAGTCCGCCCATAAGGCTATCTGGCGCACGATATCCAGCTGCACGAGACGAACCTGCGGCGGAACAACGGGGGGAATCGCCGAATCGTCCATGTTGACGCAGATCGTGATGTCATAGATTTTCGACAGCCGTTCCAGATGCGGCCGCACAAAGGCGTTCAAGGTGAACGGAATGGTCAGGACCACACAGATCCTATTCAACCCGTTTTCCTGCCAAGGCCAATTGATTTGAAATATCGCGCCAGCGCACCATCTCGTCGGTCTTGATCGCGACTGCGCTATGGCGATGGAAACCCCGGCTCCCAAGATTCTGGGCCAGCGCATTGAGTGCGTCCATGGCAATCCGACCGGCAAAGCCCGCGGCAGCATAGAGCCTGAACCTGAAATCAAATTGTCGCAGCTGAAGCCCCAGCAGGGTTTTGCGGGTCCTGACTGACTTTCCCCAATTGATCCGGTTGCGCACCCGATAGGCAAACAGGATTTCGGGGGTGCAAGCAAAACGGCTGACGCGGTAGCTGCGCAGCAACAGTTCCTGGTCTTCGCAGAAATAAGGCCCCGGAGAGGCATAGCGATGGCGGCGGAACCATTCAATCCTGCCGAACCAGGTCGGATGGGGCAGATAGAACCCGCTCCAAGGCTTTGCGCACAATGCCTCATGGCTCAGGGCATAGGGCATGGCACCGACCGGTTGATCGTCGGCATCGATTGCCATGCAGCGAACAGTGCACAGATCGATTTCGGGATTCCGTTCCAGCATCGCCAACTGGACTGCCAATCGCTCGGGGTAGGAAATGTCGTCCTGATCCATGCGCGCAAAAAATCTGCCGCGGGCCAGGTCGATGGCCTCGTTAAGCCTGGCCGCCAGGCCTTTGTTCAGGCCATCCCGCAATACCCTGATGCGTGAATCCAGCAAATCGCCGATGTCTTCGGCCGCGCCGTCCGAGGAGCCGTCGTCGAGGACGATCAGTTCCCAGTCCGCAATGGTTTGCTGCAGAATGGAAACGACCGCCGGCCGGAGATACCGACCGGCGTTGTAGATCGGCATCGCGATGGTTATCAGCGGCTCTGCGTCCGTCGCGTGCGGAAAATTCCCGGCAAGCTTAGGCAACACAGTTCCTCAGCCAGTCTCGCGTGCGCAGCAAGCCTTCCTCGAAACCGATCTTCTGCATCCATCCCGTTTGGATTCGCAATCTGCTGCTGTCGAGCACGTTGTTGCGGACATCGAACACCCGTGCCGGCTCGTGAAGCGTAGCCACCTCACATCCGATATCCATCAGCAGCGGCCTGATCGCCTCGATCACCTGCAGATTGCTCCGTCCCACTCCCGATCCGAGGTTGTAGGTTTGCCCCGTGGCGCCTTGCTCCAGCGCGCTGACGATTCCCTCAGCCAGGTCTACGACATGAATGTAGTCCCGCACCGTACCATGTGGCCCGAAGATCCTGACGGCCTGTCCGCGCAACGCCGAGGCGATCGCGGTCGCCACGAAACCCTGCCCGGAAAAAGGCGCCTGACCTTCTCCGAACGCATTCGCGGGGCGCACGCTGACCACATTCAAGCCGTGCGTGACGAAATACAGATAGGCATACTTTTCCAAGGTGAGCTTGGTCACCCCATAGGGAGATATGGGAAGGGTCGGATGATTCTCGGCGATCGGCAGCGCCGAACCTTCACCATAGACGGTACCGCCCGAGGAAACCAAGACCAGCCTGCGTCCCCTGGCCGCCACCGCGGTGAATAATTGAACCGTGGCAGGCAGGTTTTCCAGCAAGTCGCCGAGAGGGTTGTCGAACGATGTATTGGGTACCGTCGCATACGCCAGGTGGATCACTTCGCCATGGCTTTCCAGCAGGCTGCGGATCAGGTCTGCATCCCCGAAGTTTCCCGCGACATAAGCGGCACCGGCAGGCAGGACATGCCGCGGCGCGGCGCTGCGGCCCAGTACGGTGACCTTTCTCCCGCCTGCGAGGAGGCGCGGAACCAGGTGGCTCCCGATAAACCCACCCCCGCCGATCACCAGACAAGTGCCTTTTGACACCCACACCCCCGAACGAAGCTCACCGACTAGCTGCCGCCCATTCACGGCGGGCTCGACCGAGGCCGCATTTTACAGGCTCACCCATCCCTCCGGAATCAAATCCTTGCTGTCCCAGTCGTTGGCAAACCAGCGCCGGGGAGCGACCACGATCTTGTCGGCTCGCGGGTTCAGCCATGCTCCCCACCAGCTGAAGGAACTGTTGGCGA